>CAYLSY010000016.1:0-14969 GCA_964386275.1 uncultured Hyphomicrobiales bacterium | reverse complement strand
TTGATAACTTATCATTATATAATAAATAATTTTTTTCTAAAAACAGAGGAGATAATATGAAAAAGCTATCCTATGTAGCGTTGTCGCTTGCAGCATTAATTGTAATGTTTGCGTCGACGTTTAATCTAGAATCGGCGCCTCGAAAAATCTTGTTCGAAGAGTTTACGAACGCCAGTTGCGGCCCCTGCGCAGGTCAAAATCCTATGATAATGGAATTTCTAAATGCCAACAAAAGCAATGTCATTCCAGTATTCTACCATGTTTCGTGGCCAGGTTCAGACGACCCGATGTACCAATTTAACACTATGATGAATGATGCCCGCACAACGTATTACAACGTTTCAAGCGTGCCAAATTCGGTTATTCAAGGCAATGCTTTCAATGGTTATCCATCTCTGACAAGCTATAACTCTGCGCTTCAAACAGTACTTGCCAAAGGTGAATCTCCAATCACCTTGACAATCAATGTAGCCAAAACCGGCACGCTTTCGAATGTTACTGTTAATGTCGCCACAACGACAGCGATTTCAGGTAAGAAATTATATATTGCCCTTTGCGAAGCTTACCACTATTATTCGGATGCTGGAAATAACGGCGAAGAAGATTTCTATTACATTGCTCGCAAATTATTGCCCACAAACAGCGGAAATTCATTGACTATAGCTGCAGGCGGCAATATGGACTATAATGCTCAATTTCTTGACGATCCCGAATGGAATAATGATTTAATGTATGTAGTTGCATTTGTTCAAGACGATGCCACCAAAGAAGTTCTTCAGGCAAATTCAACGAGCATTCCTTCGCCCTATCAAGGAGTATTGACTATAAACAACCCTTGGATTAGAATAAACCCAAATACAACAATTAATATTCCTGTAACAATTACGAATGAAAACAATTTAGAATTTAGCGGTACTATTGCAATTAATACTGATAATTCAAACATTCCATCCGGTTGGACGGCGGTTTTAAGCCAGGAAAGTGTTACAATACCTGCTAATAATTCAATATCAGTTAATCTATCAGTAACAGCCAATGAAACTATCGGTTTCGGGTATTTTAACTTATCATTAACACCTGGCGCTGTTCCCCAGGGTTATTTCTCGAAAGAAACTCAGGCTGTTTGCGGCGCATTATCATCGAATACCAAGGGGGTGATTTGGCATTCAGGCAGTTTGGCCTGCCAAGCCATGACCGATGTTGTTGCTAATTATAACAACGGATATTTTCTTGATAAATTAGTTGCCATGGAATTGAGTGAAACATTTATTACTGCGTATCCGCCACAAACATTCGATTGGGGCTTTTTCGCGCTGAACTATTCGGAAAGCGGATATTTAGGGCAAACTTACGCGATAAATACTCCGCTCGTTAATGCAATTAGAAACATGTATCTCGGCGGAAAGAAAATATTTCTTACTTCTGAGCAAGCGCTTTCGCTTGCCAGCGGAACATCTTATCCTTCTACTGCCGCTTTGGATTTCTTTAACAATTACTTGAAAGTTGGAATCAATGGAACCGCTTTAAGAGTTCAAACCGATGAAGATGGATATATTACTGCCGGTATTCCTTTCCCGGTAACCGGATTTGCTGGCGACCCGATTGGTGGCGGTATGAGTTATACTTTGAATACTGCTGATTTTTCTACAACATATTTAACAACATGGTTTACCGACTTTCTTAAAGTTGTTTCAACCGATGGTTCGACAGTACCTTTTATTTATTATGATAACAATACAACACATATAGCTGGTGTTCATGCTCAACAGAATAACGGCAAAATGGTTTATATAACTTTTGGTCTCGAAGGTTTTGCCAATGCTGCCGAACGTCGCGCTTTCGGCGCCAAATGTCTCGATTGGCTTACTGCCGGCTCATTAGGACCGATAATTTCTACTGTTACACAAGAAATTGATTTCGAATATGTTGTTGTAAACCAACACTCTGATATAGGTTTGTCTATTCAAAACACTGGCACTGAACCTTTAACAATCAGCGATATTTCATTCGATGCCGACCAATTTAGTCTTTACAATCCTCCAGATTTCCCAGTGGTTATTCCTTCCGGCGGAGAACTTGATATTACCATTAGATTCTCTCCCGATGTGGTTGATTTGTTTTTAGCTGAAATGACTATTACTTCCAACGCTGCAAACTATCCAACATATAAAATCGGATTGGTAGGCGAAGGCATTGAAGTAAGCGGCCCAAGTATTTCAACGGAACTCGAGGGCAATTTGCTCGATTACGGACTCAAGGAAATAGATGATACTTACGAACAATCAGTTTTCCTGAAGAACAAAGGCAATGAGGATTGCAATATTACATTTGTCGGCTTGTCTGAAAATGAGGACGATGTGTATTTTATTGAAAGCGGCGATGGCGCCGGCAAGATTTCTGCAGGCGGCGAAAGAGAGATTGTCGTTAGCTTTTCTCCGAAAGAAAAAGACAAAACATACAACGGCACAATTGAAATTGAATCCAATGCTACAAATGCTCCAACTTTTTATGTTTATTTAATCGGAACCGGCAAGTATACATCGGGCGTTTACGAAGGCAATACTGCAATTACAAGCATATTTGAAATTGCTGCTAATCCGAATCCAATGACCGAATCGTCGATAATTGAATTTACCGTCCAAAGCAATTCAATTATAGATGTCAATTTGAATCTTATCGACATCAACGGTAAAGTTATTAAAAACGTCGTCAATGGCTCTTATGCAAATGGCGGTTATTCTGTGAATTTAGATGTAACGGCGTTGCCTTCCGGCTCATATTATATCGTTGGAACTGCGGGCGGCTCGAACGTAAAGATTCCGATTATCGTCAATAAATAAAATAATCCTTTTCAATTCAAAAAGGCAGCTTGATTTCAGGCTGCCTTTTTTTATTAAAACACTTGCTCAATAATATGTGTCTATTTTATACTCTATTTAATTAGTGTCATTGCAGCGTTTAATTAGTTACGTTACAACGAAAGCCAGAATCTCGTAATTACTTCTGTAGCAGATGTATCCTCGTATTGCATGGGATGGCGCAATTTGTTAAAAAAAAATAGAATTTATTTGACTTAAGTTAAATTATGTAGTTATATTAAGAGTAAGTTGATTAAGTGCTTATTCTGTTATAAAGAACGAAGCGAATAATCCAGAACAAAAACTGGGATTATTCGCTTTGCTTAGAAAGATTATTCTTGTTTCTTGCCGCTAATACAACAGACTCTTAAAAGAATCTGTAAAGCTTACTTTTTATCGATAATATGATAATTTTGAGTAATTCTCTTTTTTAGAATCAACTTAGGATTTTCCGGCACATTGTCGATTGGAAAAGCCGCTCTCGATTCGGTGATTATTTTCACGCCACTGTCGAACTGAGCGACTTTTCTTTCATATATCATGTGTTGCTGGGAATGGGTGCAGCGATGTTCGCTTCTCAAGTTCAAATCGATATAGCTTTTCCTGCCGGAAATTTTAGGGTCGACCCAGCTAAACACCATTTGGTCATGAAAAATATCGAATGCGCCTGTTTGAGGATTATAGCGAAATTGTTCAATTTTGCTTATCATACCGTTTTCGTCGTATTCAAAACGGAACTCCGTATTACCGGCGCCGGATGAATCGAGGCTTTCGTTCATAAAACCGGTTATTGAAGTTACATATTTTTTGTCAGGGTCTTTATCGAAGTTGTACCACTCGTTGTTTGGTTGGTCGGAACATTCCGGCGAACTGACTTTGTAAAAATAAGGCAAGCCTTCTTCGTTGAATTTGGTTTCTTCGAACTCCATCAAGTCGCCAATCTTCAAATTGGGATACTGCTCTTTTTTGTCTTCAGTCAAATACCACTTGCCATTTTCAACAAAGCTAAAGTAGAGTTTATTGCATCTCGGCCTGTTTTGCTTACCCGGGAAATAGCGCTCAAGCATAACCATTGAAGCCGAGTTGCCGTCAATGTTTTTAAAGTTTTTATCGCCGGTATACTTTTGTATTTCGTGGGATAAAAGATATCCATCGTCATCGAAAACAAATTTTTCTTTCATGCTAAGCGACGAATCGCCATCGATATAAGTATATACTTCGCGAGAAAGCAATTCGTAATTTTTCTCGCTATAGTTGACTTTCGACAATTCGGTTAATTTGCCGTCTTCTTCTGTCTTTTCGATTATTGGGAAACGCTTGTCGTTGAATTCGCGAAGAATTTGCTTGACTATATTGCCGCATGAGTCTTTATAAACGGCTTTTTGCCAAAAAATATCATCGCTTTTTTCGTAGACATATTCGATTATTTGTTTCGTAACTCCTTCGTCGGAATAACTTTCGATTGTCTCGTTTGTTATTTGAATGACTTCATTTTTTCGGTTTTTCGAATCTCCGTCGTTTTTGCCGCACGACGTAATAATAAAAATTGCCGCTATAAAAAGTATAATACTCGAGCGTTTCATGTCGGTTTCTCCTATTATAAACATACTATTTGCTTGCAACAGGCATAAGCAAGCGGCGATATGTTTCAGGTTTAAGAATCGATACCGCCGTTAATACTAAATTATCTGTTCCTAGTGTCAGCAGGGTTTGTTCCTTTTCAGTATTAAACCTGCTTGATATTTCGTTATACAGCGCAAGTTTAATATCTTCTTTATTCTTTTCGAACAATTCTTTTTCTTCTTCAAGCAGTTCCTCTTCGATTGAAGCAAGCTCTTCGCTGAGAACGTTTTTCAAGCCTAGTTCGGCAATTGAATCCTTTAACTCTTTGAATAGTTTCAATTGTTTCGAATAAAAAGCATAATTCCTGCTTTGCAAATATGCAAAAAATTTCTTAACTAAATCATCATTAACGGCAAAACCGACGGGTAACTTTTGAAGCTGTGAAGTAAATGTTGTAGCAAAATCAAACAGCAAGTTGCGGGCAATCAAATCACGGACTAAATCTGAATGGTATTGCGATTTGATGGTACTATCTGGAATTATTCCGTTCGATTCTGCCAAGTTTCTACCATTACTTGTTTTAAAAGTTTGCGTTTCATGATTGTTAGAGGTTTTATGCTTCGAATAATCGACTTTTTGGATACATCTGCCCGATGGAGTATAATATTTTGCTGTCGTCAGTTTCAGGTTAGCGTTGTAGGGTAAGGGCAAAACGGTCTGGACAAGCCCTTTGCCGAAGGATTTTTCACCTAAAACCACACCTCGGTCATTGTCTTGAATTGCGCCGGCAAGTATTTCGCTTGCGCTGGCGCTTAAGCCGTTGATAAGCACAGCAATAGGTATCAGCGTGTCAACTGGAATCGCATCGGAATAGAAAAAGCGGTTTTCGGCAGGATTTTTGCCTCTCATCGAAACGATAAGGGTGTTTTGAGGCAAAAACAATTCAGCTACTCCGACTGCCGCATCGAGCAACCCGCCGGGGTTATCCCTTAAGTCGATTATCAGACCTTTCAGTTTGCATTTGCGAGTCAATTCGTAGTATGATGCTCGAACTTCGTCTGCAGTTCTACGCGAGAAGTGTTCGATTTTAATGTATCCGATTGTGTCCGAAGATGTTGCATCCATTTTCTTTGAATGCGTTGGAAGCAAGCCGCTGAAAGTAACATTGTTCACACGGATTTCTTCACGCACCAAAGTGAAATTCAAAGTGTCTTTGCGACCTTCCCTAATGACTGAAATTTCTATACTTTCGCCGATTGTTCCATTAGTATATTTGCGCAGTTCGTCGTTAGAATTGGATGAAAGGTAGACTGAATCGACTTTTATAATGCGGTCGCCTATTCGAACTCCGCTGCGTGATGCCGAATATCCGTCGTGCAGCCCGACAACGTATAAACCGCTGTCGCGTTCGACAACGGTTATCCCGACTCCGGTATAGGTGCCGTAAGTAATAAGGTCGATTTCGTTGCTATGTTCTTCGTCGATATAATTCGAATAAGGGTCGAGATAATCAAGCAGACCTAATATCGAAGCGTTGAATAGTTCGTCTGCGTCTACCTGCTCGACATAGCTTGCAAGAGCTTCACGAATTATTGCGCCGTAAATATCGAAAGATTTATTGATTTGAAACAAAGCGTTTTCTCGAACATTGTTTTTCCGTTCAGAAGGGTTCTTCTTGGAATAAACGAGTTGCGCATTGTCGTCGGCGCTCAAAGGCAACGACGACATGACTCCGCAAAATATCAGCAGTAGTATTCTGCTTATTTTCGATTTATATAACATGTTTCAAAATCTTCTCTATTTATTCATCCTATAATATTGATGAATGCCAATATATATGGTTAGTTCGGACTAGCCGGAGTAATGCAATCTTATTATTTAATTTATTCAACAATTTTGTCAACCCATTTCAGTTTAATTGATACTTAAAAAACGCTCTCAGTGCATTTTTCTCAAAATATAATGCGAAACATTTTCCGCGGGAATTCTTTCTTGCGCCATAGTGTCGCGTTCACGAACGGTAACCGTCCCGTTTTCAAGGGTTTCACCATCGACCGTTATGCAAAACGGCGTTCCTATCTCGTCTTGACGACGATATCGTCGGCCTATTGCACCGGAAGCATCGTATTGCACTTTGAAGTATTTTTGCAAGTCTTTGTAGATAGCATCGGCTTTTTCGGGCATGCCTTCTTTGTTGACCAAAGGAAATACAGCTGCTTTCAACGGCGCTAATTTTGGATGGAAACGCATAACGACTCGTGTCTCGGTTTGTCCCTTGTCATTAGGAGCGGTGTCTTCGTCGTATGCATTGCATAGAAAAGCCATAAGCGAGCGGGTTACTCCTCCGGAAGTTTCAAGCACGTATGGCACGAAACGTTCGCCCGATACTGTGTCGACATATTCTAACTTCTTGCCGGAAAACTCTTGATGACGCGATAAATCGAAGTTTGTACGTGAATGTATACCTTCGATTTCGCCCCAGCCGAAGGGGAAAAGAAACTCGATGTCTGTGGCTTTGTTGGCATAGTGAGCCAATTTGTCATGAGGTTTCAAGCGCAGGGAATCGGATTTGATGCCGTATTCGAGATACCAATTCCAGCGGCGCTCGAGCCAATAATCGAACCATTCAAGCTCTGTGCCGGGTTTGATGAAATATTGCATTTCCATTTGCTCAAACTCACGGGTGCGGAACAGGAAATTCTTGGTATTAATTTCGTTACGGAAAGCCTTGCCGATTTGCGCAATACCGAACGGAACTTTCTGGCGGGCTGTTTCCATCACGTTTTTGAAATTGACGAATATGCCTTGAGCCGATTCCGGACGCAGATACACCGTTGCCGAGCTGTCCTCGACCGGTCCGACGAAAGTTTTGAACATCAAATTGAAGTTCCGAACTTCGGTCCAATCCTTCGAGCCGCTGACGGGGTCGGGGATTTCGTATTCCATTATTAAGTCGTAATAATCCGAAGGTTCGACGCAGTTTTCCAATTTTTCTTCGATTTGAGCGGCAAGCTCGGCTTTCTTTTTATTTTTCAGCTTTTCAATATATTCTTCGATTAAGTTGTCGGCGCGATAGCGGGCTTTAGTCGCTTTATTGTCTATCATCGGGTCGCTGAATTGCGCCGTGTGGCCGCTAGCGTCCCAGACACGCGGGTGCATCAATATAGAAGCGTCAACGCCTTCGATGTCGTCGCGGTAGGTCATTTCGCGCCACCATGCCTCCTTGATATTTTTGAGCAGTTCTACGCCCAAAGGACCGAAATCCCAGCAGCCATTCAAGCCGCCGTAAATCTCGGATGATTGAAAAACAAAGCCTCTGCGTTTGGCTATCGAGATAATTGTATCGAGTTTAACCATATTTTTCCGGTGAACATTAAAAATAAAATTCAAAATTAATAAAAATCCGTATGATAAAGTTATGGTTATTTTATTCTGTCGTCCAATTATATCATACTTTTGCAATTCTAATCACATTTAATTATATTTGATAAAATTACATATCTTGAGGTTTGTATGAAAAGCATTTTATTCATTGTTCTATTGGTCGTTTCGTTGGTTATTCTTTTTTCAGAAGAATCCGGCGCCATACCGGCTTTTGCTCGGAAATACAGTTTATCGTGCCAAACCTGTCATTCGCCAACCCCTCGACTAAAAGATTTCGGCGATGAATTCGCCGGAAACGGCTTCAAGCTTAGCGATACTCCGTCGCCGCGCAATTTCGTCGAAACCGGTGACAGTAAATTATCTCTGCTGCGTGATTTACCTCTTGCAGTGCGCTTCGACGCCTTTGCGACTTATAATGTAGCGGCAAAAGAGAAAGGCGATTTCGGCGTTCCATACACGTTGAAAGTAATGTCCGGCGGCGAAATCGCAGATGATATCTCGTATTATTTCTATTTTTATATGAGCGAGCGCGGCGAATTGGTCGGCGTCGAAGACTGCTATATTATGTTCAATAATCTTTTCGGCGCTGATTTGGACTTGTATTTCGGGCAGTTTCAAATTTCCGACCCGTTGTTTAAACGCGAATTGCGTTTGACGCTCGAAGATTATCAAATATATAAGGTTAAACCGGGCTTATCTCGTTTGAATTATGCCTATGACCGCGGCATAATGCTTACCTACGGCTTCGATTGGGGTACGGACATTATTTTCGAAGTAGTAAACGGTTGCGGAATCGGTGAAGCAGACGACGACAAACTATTTGATAACGACCGTAACAAAATTCTAATTGGCAGGGTCAGTCAGGATGTCGCCGATTTTCTTCGCATCGGTGGAATTATTATGAGCGGCAACGAGGACATGGGGCAATTAAGTTCCGTTACCAACAAGATACTGTCGTTTGGCGGCGATATGACGCTTAACTTAAGTGATATTATTGAACTTAACATGCAATATATTCACCGCAAGGACGACAATGTCGTTTTCGATGCAATGGATATATCCGGCAACGAAATTAAAACACAAGGAGCTATGGCGGAGCTAATTTTCACACCTAAGAAAGACGACAGCGACTGGTATGGAGCAGCTTTGTTCAACTTTGTCGAGTCAGACTTCGATGCGCTCGATTACAAAACGACTTCCTTGCATATCGGCTATTTGCTGAAACGTAATCTGAGGCTGGTTTTAGAAGGTACATACAACTTTTCGGACGACGAACATAAGTTTGCTCAATTCAGCTTAGGTTTAGTAACGGCTTTTTAGAAAATTAGCAGCAGTTGCCACTTTTCAACAGTAAACAATGTGAATTGCAAGAAACATGCGTAGAATTATTATTCTTTTTTTCCATTTATTCTTTTTTTCAATAATTGAACTTCGAAGAAAAATTCATTCTAAAGTGCGACTATGGAATAAATTGAATCGAGTTTGCGCCTTATTGGTAATGTGAGTTATTTAACTCAAGTTTTTTTTTAAGTGGCAACCGCCACGTGATTACTTCTATATTTTATCCTTCCTATTTTTCCAATAATTACATAAATTTGTTGTTCTGTCAAACAGCGCAAAAGATTTTTTTTATTATTTTTTAAACGGGTTTAAGCATGAACAAAATAATCGAAGCGAGGTTTCTCGCTCCCGACGTTAAGCTATTCGAAATCGATGCCCCTCGGATTGCCGAAAAGCGAAAAGCCGGACAGTTCGTCATCGTCCGAGTTCACGACGACGGCGAGCGCATCCCTTTGACTATTGCCGATTCGAACAAGGAAAAAGGCACAATCACAATCATTGTGCAAGGCATCGGCAAAACAACGAAATACCTTAATACAATGAATACAGGCGATATGATTCACGACTTGGTCGGTCCGCTGGGCAGGGCTTCGCATATCGAAAACTTCGGCACTGCAGTTAGCATCGGCGGCGGAGTCGGCACAGCTATTGCTTTTCCGACGGCAAAAGCGTTGAAAGAAGCCGGTAATCACGTTATTTCGATTATCGGCGGCAGAACCAAAGAATTCGTCATTTTGGAAAACGAATTAAAAGCGATTTGCGATGAAGTCTATCCGACAACTGATGACGGCTCTTACGGCTTTCACGGCTTCGTTACGCAAAAGCTTCAGCAGCTGCTCGACGAAGGCAGGAAAATCGACTTTGTCTTGGCGATTGGACCCATTCCGATGATGCGCGCCGTCGCCGAAGTAACGCGTCCGCATGGCATTAAAACCGTCGTCAGCTTGAATCCCATCATGGTTGACGGCACTGGAATGTGCGGTGGCTGCCGAGCAATAGTCGGCGGCAAGACACAATTCGTCTGCGTCGACGGACCGGAATTCGACGCCCACGAGGTTGATTTCGAAGTCCTGACCAAGCGTAACCGCATGTATACCGAGCAAGAGCATACTTCGCTCGAAGAATTTTGCAGATTGGATAAAATGATTGAAAGGGCAAAAAACAATGGCTGAACTGACTAATAAAGAGAGAATGGCGATTGAGCGCCACAAAATGCCCGAGCAAGACCCGCTCGAGCGCGCCCAAAACTTTTTCGAAGTGAATCTCGGCTATTCCGAAGAGATGGCACAACAAGAAGCCGAGCGCTGTATCCGCTGCAAAAAGCCGCTTTGCATTACAGGCTGTCCGGTTGCCGTGAAAATACCAGACTTTATCAAAATGGTGGCAGAAGGCAAATACGCCGAAGCCGCCGCCATACTGAAAGAAGACAATTCCTTGCCGGCAGTATGCGGTCGCGTTTGCCCGCAGGAAACGCAGTGCGAAGCCGTCTGCGTTGTCGGCAAAAAAGGCAAACCCGTTGCCATAGGCTATTTGGAGCGTTTCGTTGCCGACTGGGAAAGAACCAAATTAGGATTTAAAGCGCCGGAAATCAAGGAAAAGTCTGGCAAAAAGGTTGCCATAGTCGGCGGTGGACCAGCCGGATTGACCTGCGCAGGCGATTTAGTCAAAATGGGACACGAGGTAACCGTTTTCGAAGCCTTGCACGATATTGGCGGCGTCTTGATTTACGGTATACCGGAATTCCGTCTGCCTAAGGAAATCGTTCGCGCCGAAGTGGATTATCTCGGCTCGATGGGCGTTAAATTCGAGACTAACTACGTCATTGGACTTATCGAAACGATTGATGAGCTGCTCGTTCGCTTCGATGCAGTCTTCATCGGAGTCGGCGCCGGTTTGCCTTATTTTATGAACATACCGGGCGAGCATTTGAACGGAGTTTACTCGTCTAACGAGTATTTGACACGCATCAACCTTATGAAAGCTTACAAATTTCCGCAATCGGACACCCCGATGTTCAATATTAAGGGTAAAAATGTCGTTGTTTTTGGTGGCGGCAATACCGCTATGGATGCCGTTCGCACGTCGCTGCGGCTCGGCGCCAAGCGGGCGTTGATTTGCTACCGCCGCACCGAAGCGGAAATGCCCGCTCGAGTCGAAGAAGTCCATCACGCCAAGGAAGAAGGTGTCGAATTCATGCTGCTTGCCGCTCCGGTAGAGCTTTTGGGCGACTCCGATGGCTGGCTTCGCGCAATGAAACTGCAACGCATGGAACTCGGCGAACCCGACTCATCTGGACGCCGCCGTCCAGTGCCGATTGAAGGCGCCATAGAGGAAATTCCCATTGATGTGGCTGTCGTCGCTATCGGCAACGGTTCGAATCCGATTATCAATCAAACGACGCCGGATTTGAAAGTCAACAAATGGGGTAATATCCTCGTTGACGAAGCTACGATGAAAACAAATAAAAAAGGCGTTTTCGCAGGCGGTGATATTGTAACCGGCGGTGCAACAGTCATTCTCGCAATGGGTGCGGGGCGCACAGCTGCGCGTGCGATTGATGAATATGTGAGGAATCCGGAAAGTTGGTAGTAAAAATGATGTGTGAGAGTTTTATTGCCTGATGCAAAGTATGTTTTTTTTAAGATATAGTTTTTTGATTATGTAAAAGAAATCGAAGCAGAAAACTTAGTTACGTTTGACATAATTGGATTTAAAAATTTCTTTATTATAATCGAATAAATATTACATAATCTCTTACTTTTAGAATAAGGTGATTTCTCAAAATAAAATTTCTTATTATTCATCTTATAATTAATATTAATTAGCATTTTTTCCGGCATTCATTCGTTATGCGAGCGATGCTTTTTTATTCGAGGCGATCGGCATGAAATCGAACACGAAAGCTCAATTATCAGTATTAATTTTATTTTTTACTCTCATTGGCGGATGTATCCAGGAAAATCCGAACTTGGTGAACCCGCAGGAAGTAAAATTCACTGTAAAGGCGCGGTTCTTGAACTTAGCAGCCGACCGCGGCGCAAGAATTCTAAAATATGACTCTGAAACCGAGACCGAATCAGTCGAATTTGCCTCGCTTTCGAAAAGCTCGATACCACCCGCCGACTCCGTTTTTATGGAGGTGTGGAAAAACGGCTCTTTGGAATTCGACAGCCAAACAAAAGTGAAATTCGGTCGCTATACAAACAACGTTTTCATTGCCTTGCCAAGCCCTCGCAATGCTGAAAGGAATAAACCTGTTGATACTTTGCTTACGCTTTCATCTTTCTATACGATATATCCTCTTGAAATTGAAGCGTGGCTCAAGGTATTCAATGCTTATCCGGATTCGACCGTAACTTTCACCATAACCCAAGGCTGTCCGAACGGTTCCGCTATTGCTTCGTCAATCGGTTACCGCAGCCAGTCTAGTTCGAAAGAAATTCGCTCCGGGGTTATTCCTTTTTCATTAGTTAAGAATTCATCGACGGGTTCGGAACTTATCAATCTATACTCGATTGAACTTAAAACCGACGGCCAATATGCCATAATCATTAGCGAGGACGCCAATGGCAATATCAAACCGCTGCTGCTCGACGAACTTGATTCGACAGCCTCGGCGCTCAAGGAAATTCCGATTATTGCGGAAAGAGAAACGCAGGTTCGTGCGGTGAATTTCTCGAAAAATACGATTGACGTTAGAAAAGAGCCTTACGACGATATTGCGTTGGGCTTATCTCCGTTAATGATTAGCTCTTATGCGACTTTATCGGCGTGCGGCGCTTTAACTGCCGATACTATAGCAACATATATTGGCGGCGGCATATCGAGCGACACTCTTGTTTCGCTCGATGTCTCAAAAAAATACACCGTCTTGGTTTTTGATTCTTCGCCAACTGAAACATTGACTTTAATGGCTTCGCCACCGGTCATAAACGAAGCCTTGGGCAATAGAGCAATTATTCGTGTCGTTCACGGCGCTTATTTAACAAAAGGAGCGCTCGTCTCGGTCGGCGCTCGAAATGACGCTACAAAAACGGATGGCTATAACTCGGGGCAGCTCTTGGCGAATGACTTACTGTTCGGCGAAATTACTGAACCTGTAATCGTTACTCCAGGATATTTGCCGCTTACGATGTTTTCTTCCGAGCCGCCTAACGAAATGCTCTATTGCTGCTACTCTTATGTTGAACCGGGTAAGAATTACCTACTGGTGATTACGGCAAATGCCAATGGACCTTATTTAACTTTGATTGAAGAAGGGAATGAGAATGAGACAATTACTGCGCTTCCGCAGGGAGTGCTATCGAGTTTTGTGCATGCCACTCCGGGCATTGATTCATTAAGATTAAGCGCAGAACCGGCTTTGAGCAGTATTAAAATGTTCTATGGCAGCACTTTGGCAACTGTATTGCCTCCGGAATCTAATCTGGTTTCATTCAATTCGACTAATGTCAATGTTAATTTATCACTCGGCAAGCGGTTGCTTGTCATTTCTGCGGGCAATCAGGACGGGATTGAAACTATGTTTTTGTCTTCCGACCCGATGGGCGCTGACAAATACAGCTTTAAACGCAGGTTCATCAACGCTTGCAAAGAAGCTCCCGAACTTATGATTGTTTCCAGCACTTTTACGTCAAATGATACCCTTGTGCGAAATTTGCCTTACCTTTCGGTCGATAATGTTGGAACCGAGAACAGGGAAACAAAAAAGAGCTATTACTTCGTTAATTCAACTACCGATAAGCTGCTCGATAGATTTCAGGAGATTTATATGAGCTTGGGCTAGAAGTATTCAATGATTTTTGCCGGCAGTAAAGCCACGCAAAAGTATGTTCTGATAATACAACAGGAGTTTTGATGCGATGTCGCCGCAACCAATAATCGAAGTACGTGGTCTTTGTGTTCGTTATGGGCAAAGAACCATACTCGAGGACGTATCGTTCGACATACTCGAAGGCGAAGTATTCTTGATTGTCGGCGGCAGCGGCTGCGGCAAAAGCACATTATTGCGGCAAATTATCGGCTTGGAAACCCCCGCTGCAGGCTCAATTAAGGTTTTAGGAGAAGAGCTTACGACGTTGCATGGAAAGAAAAGATTGCAACTGCTGCGTAAGTTCGGCGTTTTGTTTCAGTCAAGCGGCTTATTGGCGTCGATGACTTTGGCGGAAAACATTTCGCTGGCATTGGAAAACATCAAACGGTTACAGCTCGACCTGAAGAAACGGATAATAGATTTGAAGTTGAGCGCCGTAGGACTTGCCGGTTTCGAAGAGTTTTTACCGTCGGAAATCAGCGGCGGAATGAAAAAACGCGCAGCTTTGGCTCGCGCAATGGCAAACGACCCACCTATTCTATGCTTCGACGAGCCTTCGTCTGGACTCGACCCGGTTACCTCTGCCGCGCTGGATAGACTAATTCTTGAACTCAATTCCGCTCTGAATACAACAATGATTGTCGTAACACATGACTTGGCAAGCATTATGACTATCGGTTCCCACGTTATTATGCTCGACGGTGCGCGAAAAGGCATCCTCGCCGAAGGCGCTCCGCAACTACTCAAAGAAAATGAAACCAACACTCAAGTGTTTAATTTTTTTAATAGAGTGGGATAATAACAACTTAAAGAGTGGGGTAAAAATAACTGAACAACAAAACCAGTAGACAAAAATTGTCCTTCATATCTTATCCCCAAAAACTCAATAGACAAAACGCATTGTTTATAGATGTATGCTAATTGATGACTTATCAAGAAATTTTATTTTCCCCCTTTTAAAAAGGGAGTAGGGGGATTTTCTAGATTGGCAGCCATTTTTTGTACATTTT
>CAYLSY010000015.1:3735-15689 GCA_964386275.1 uncultured Hyphomicrobiales bacterium | reverse complement strand
GTAATTAAAAATTATGCTAAAAACGCCCCGAACGAAGTATTGAAAGCCAAGTTCCGTATTGCTCAAATCGAGTTTTACGAGGGCAATTACGATACTGCCTCAGCCCGCTTTGCCGAAGTATCGGTTGTTCCAAATTCCGAATATTCCAACGACGCAATTCAAACCGTCGCTTTCATCGAGCAGAATAAAAATTTGTTCAAAGGCATTGAAGTTTACGCCCAAAGCCAGCTCCGAATGTTTCAAGGTAGAACCGAAGAAACGTTGAAGCTGCTTCGCGATTGCACAAAACTCGGCTACAAGGCAGACCTCGGTGAATTGGCGTTTTTAGAAATTGCCAGACTCGAAACATCGCTTGGAAGGCTGGATTCTGTTATTGCAACTGTCGATACTCTATTTTCGCAAATGCCCGAAACTATTTACGGCGACGAATGCCTTCTACTTAAAGCCTCTGCCTTGGCGAAAAAAGGGCAAAACGACCAAGCAATCAAAGCTTATACGGAAATATTAACAAAATATCCACGCTCAATATACCTTGCCGAAGCCAGAAGCCAAATTAGAAAACTTCGTTCTTTCCAATAAATGAAAAATCAAACGCTTAGGAGCCAAAATGAACCTGAATGTAAATATCGACCATATAGCCACATTACGCAACGCACGCGGAGTCAGCGAACCCGAACCTATCGCCATTGCGCTTATGGCGGAACTCGCCGGCGCAACAGGCATCGTTTGCCATTTGCGCGAAGACCGCCGGCATATCAAAGACCAAGATGTTTATTTGCTAAGAAAACTCATAAAAACAAAACTTGACTTGGAAATGGCTGCCACCGAGGAATTAATCAATATTGCCTTGGATGTGAAACCCGAACTTGTTACAATAGTTCCTGAAAAGCGCATGGAGCTTACCACCGAAGGCGGTCTGAACATTGCTGCGGATATTCCGCGTTTCACTTCGCTTTGCGACATTATGCACTCATCTGGTATTGAAGTCAGTTTCTTCGTCGAACCGGAAATCGGGCAAATTCAAGCATCGCATAAATGCGGCGCAGATATGGTTGAACTTCATACGGGAGTTTATGCTAATTTATGCGAACACAAGCAATTACAAGAGCTTTTTAAAATTGAGGAAGCTGCTAATTTTGCCGATGGATTAGGTATGAAAGTTGCCGCAGGACACGGTTTGAACTACTTTAACACTAAACCTGTCGCTAAAATTTCTACAATCCACGAACTTAGCATTGGCCACTCAATTATCTCCCGCTCAGTCTTTTACGGAATCGACGAGGCAGTAAGAACCATGCTGCATATTATGAACGATTAATAATTACGAAAGCAGCCAAGTGTGTGGTATAGCCGGAATAGTCGATTTTAACAGCCGCGATTCGTCGATTGAGCTTGATTTGCTAAAAAAAATGACCGATGTTATCGTTCATCGCGGTCCTGATTCCGAAGGATACTGGATTTCCGGCGCTCGAATGTGCGGTTTGGCATTTCGCCGGCTGTCGATTGTTGACTTGTCGCCAGCGGGCAACCAGCCTATGCAAACGCTTGATGGGCGTCATACAATCGTTTTTAACGGCGAAATTTACAACCATCTCAATATTCGCCGACAGTTAACCGAACTCGGTTTCAATTACCGCTCCCGCAGCGACACGGAAACAATAATCAACGGCTATTCACGCTGGGGCGAAGGCATTCTCGATAAAATGGTCGGTATGTGGGGGCTTGCGATTTGGGATGATGAAAAAAAAGAGCTTTTCGCGGCACGTGATAGAATTGGTATCAAACCGTTTTATTATTATTTCAAGGACGGATTATTTGTTTTTGGCTCGGAAATCAAATCCATACTCTGCCATCCGAAAGTAAGAGCAGAACTCAATATCGATGCGCTGCCCATTTACCTTAATTACGGTATGACAGGCAATTGCGACTCACTTTTTAAGAATATCAAGAAACTGCCTGCTGGACATTTCTTGAAACTTGATTCTAAAGGCAATTTATCCATCACTCGCTACTGGTGTCCGTTCGAGAAGGCAGAATATGCGGAACTATCCCGCAAGGAAGTAATTGACGAACTTTTAAGGCTTCTAAGACAATCGGTCGAAGCCCGCATGATGAGCGATGTGCCGTTCGGCGCATTCTTAAGCGGCGGCATTGATTCCAGCCTTAATGTTGCGCTGATGAGCGAGTTAATGAGCCGTCCCGTCGATACCTTTACTGTTGGTTTTAAGGATTTGGAGCAGTATAATGAACTAAATTATGCAAGAAAAACGGCTGATTTGTTCAAGACCAACCATCACGAAATTTTGATTGACAAAAGCGATGCCTTCGATATACTCGAAAACCTCGTCTGGCACGAAGACGAACCTAACGGCGACCCTGTCTGCATCCCGCTTTACTTCCTTAGCAAGCTGACCCGCGATTCCGGCACAATCGTCATACAAGTCGGCGAAGGCAGCGACGAGCAGTTCATTGGTTATGAGTCGATGCTCCGAGATTGGAACTTTTATAGCGACTACTGGAAAAAGTTCAAAGAATTACCGTCTGTTGTAAAAAAATCAATATATTTCACCGCAAAACCGCTGCTGCGCTCGACTCACAAGTTGCTTGAGCTGGATTATTTGCGCAGGGCGACATTCGATAAACAGCTTTATTGGGGCGGCAAATCATATTTTCCGCCGGTGGAGCAGGAATTGTTGTTTTCTGATGCTTTCAATCATTTAAGCCGTAAACCTGACGAATATACGGATACGCTCCATCAAACGGCGCTGGAACTAAGAAATGACGCTGATTACTTGCAGCGTATGGTTTATGTCGAGCTGGCAAGCCGTTTGCCTGAAATGCTGCTAATGCGTGTCGATAAAATCGGAATGGCTCATTCAATCGAAGCGCGAGTGCCGTTTCTCGACCACCGGATTGTTGAATTTGTCATGTCAATAAAACCTGCAATGCGTGTGCCGGACAAGCATACAACTAAATCGCTTTTAAAAGAAGCCTCGCGCGGCATAATTCCCGATGAAATTATCGACAGGCGAAAACAAGGCTTTTGGGCGCCAGTGCAAGAGTGGCTGCGAGCCGATTGGCATGATTTTGCTAAGGATAAAATTCTGAATTCTTCAATTATCAATACCGGTTTATTCAACAAATGCTATATAGAACAAATCTTCCGCAGACATCGAAGCGGTAAAGGCAAAGAAGGTGTTAAACTCTACTTTTTACTCATGCTTGCAATGTGGGGCGAGCGTTTCATAGATTAATTTATTGAAATATGGGCAATAACTACGTTTTAAAAGCCGAAAATATCTTCAAATCATATAAAACCAAGACCGGAGCGGTTATAGAAGTATTGAAAGGCGCAAACCTCGAAATTCGAAAAGGCGAGTTCGTAACGATTGTCGGACCTTCGGGCGTCGGCAAAAGCACACTGCTGCACATTCTCGGCACATTGGATAAACCCGATTCAGGCAATCTTTTTTTTAATTTCGGCGATACTGAAAAAAATATTAAAACCTTAAAATCCAATACAATAGCCGAAATTCGCAATTCAGAAATTGGTTTTGTCTTTCAATTCCATCATCTTCTGCCTGAGTTTTCGGCTATCGAAAACGTGATGATGCCTGCGCTCATCGCTGGAAAAAGCCGCTCTGAAGCTAAAAAGTCGGCCGAACTATTGTTGGAAACGGTCGGCGTCGCACAAAGGAAAACCAATAAGCCCTCAGAGTTATCCGGCGGCGAACAGCAGCGAATCGCAATAGCCAGAGCGCTTATCAACAAGCCTTCTATCGTTTTTGCAGACGAGCCGACCGGAAATCTTGATTCAAAGAATTCAGATGCAATTTTGAAATTGATTTCGCAACTCCGTGAAGAATTTTCGCTTACCTTTGTTGTTGCGACTCACAGCAGCCAAATCGCTGCTTCGGGAGACAGGCTGATTAAAATGAAAGATGGAACAACTTTTGAGTGATTTTGTTAAAGGAATGAGGATTTAAAATGTAATTGTAAATAACATATGCTGAAAATATTTACATTTAACAATGTAATTACATTTAGTTACATAAGTTTAAATAATTGTTCATTGATAGAGATAGTGATTACAATATTTCCTTTTTTTTTTAGTCTAATTTTTAGTATTAAAAATGAAAAATTGAATTGAGATATGGAAAAAATACCACTAATAGTGCTTGGACTATCAGCAAGTCCTGCTAGCGCAAATGCTTATGCGCTTATACTCAAGGAATTAAACGGAAAACGGCGTCTGCCGATTATTATCGGCGCATTCGAAGCCCAAGCCATTGCGCTCGAACTCGAAGGCGTTACTCCGCCGCGCCCAATGACTCATGATTTAATGAAGTCTTTTCTTGAGTCATTCGGTATTTCCTTAACGGAAGTATATATAAATGAGTTAAAAGACGGCACTTTCTTTGCCAAGCTATATTTCGAAGAAAACGACCTTGAAATCGACGCCCGACCGAGCGATGCCATTGCCCTTGCCGTTCGCTGCAATGCACCTATATTTGTCAGCAGCGACGTTATGGACGAAACCGGCATTTATCCTCAAGGCGAGGATGTTGACGACGCAGATTTAACCGGAATGCCTAATCCTCATTCGAATGCTCAGGGCTACGATTCGAAGCAAAACAAACCCAAAACCCGCTTGGAACAACTGAATCTGATGCTTAACAAGGCGATAAAAGATGAAAACTATGAGCAGGCTGCGCAAATAAGGGATGAAATTAATAAACTGTCATAGTATAATACATTAGAAATAATGTAATTCACTTTTAATTTTGATTTCAAAACGAATGACAATAAATATAGATGGATTCTACTTTTAGAGTAGAATCCATCTCGAAATTCCGCTAAATCAGCTCTTTATCAATTTTCCGACATATTTTTCCTCGCCACCAGCTGCATTTATTCCCTTGAAAATGAAGATGTAAGTGCCTTTGGGCATTTTCACGGCATTCCAAATTAGCTCGTGTTTGCCCATATCGCGCGGACAATTGGGAATTAGAGCCACTTTCTCGCCTGACAGGGAATAAATCGTCAACTCAACATTGCTCATTTCACGTGGAAGAATATAGCTAAACTCGCATCGATACTCAACCGGCGACGGCGACAAGACGACGTTACTAATCCAGCCGGGACCCTTGAGTTCCGGCGAAAGCGACAGTTCATTATTGCTAAGGCAAAATTCGCAAACATCGCCAATTGGTTTGACAGTGGCATAAAAATCGATAATGATTGCGCTGTCGGGTATCTTGAAACCGGCTTCGGCTTTCATTTCGGCGCCGTTTTCAATATCATTCAGCTTAACAACCGACACCGGAATCGTATCCGTCCGGTTTAAAACCGCATAGAAAGCCACTTCTGCTTCCTTTATATTGATAATACCGTTGATGAGCCCTGCAGTTAGGATAACGGAATCTTCAACCACAGGCTTGTCGATATTTAAAGTCAAACTATTCAGGAACAAGTCCGAAACGCGGCAATCCAAGCGGCTTTGGTCTTTGTATGCAAAAAGCGTTTGCGACGAGCCGCTCGATCTATAACCCAAATACTGAATGCCGATACTACCTATAACGTCCGTTTTGTTGTAAACCGCCGCACAGACAGTATTTATAGGTTTATAGTGCAATTCGACCGAGCGTGTTTCGCCCGGAACAACGTTAACGAGACTGGCATTAACAGTTAGTTCATCCAAAGTACAATTCTGAGGCAGTAAATTGCCGTCAGGCACGAAGTTTTGCCCGGGAGCAATACTCAACACAAGGTTTTCGGCAATGTTGTTACCGAAATTTGTGGCTTCGATTCGAACTAAAACATCACGAACAGGCTCTTTCTTAGTCAATTTAATATTGTTTTGGTTAACTTTTTCGCCGTTAACTTCAATAATTTCTTTGGTAACGTTGATTTTCGGTCCCGAAGTCATAACTTTAATCGGGTCTTTGGTAATCGTCTTCTCGACATCCGATTCGTTGGTGTAGTTCAGCTTCTCGGACTGAGTAACATAGACATCATCGCCAATTCCGTAGCTCGAAACCTCGCCCTGCTCAAGAATAAACAGTTTTGTCGTCGATGTTGTCGGGAACGGCTCGAATTGCGACATATTGATAGTTTCAGTATTATCGGTCGGATTATAAACCGCAGGCAAAGAATTCGGCAAAGTATCGAAATCGGCAAATGTTACATCCCGCGTCGACCAGCGTACGTTTTGCATGCCGCGCATCTGGGGCGTCAATTGCGAAACTATGTTTTGAAGCGAGCCTTCGCCGATTATTAGCGGCAGGTAGTTCATTACTGTGCCACTTTCGTTGCGATTATCGACCGAGAACATCACCGGCGGCACTTCGTATGTTATGTCGCCGACCGAAACGCCGGTATAGTAGCGCATATCACCTGAAATATCAAAATCAAAAGAATAAATACCCTTGGCGAGCGATTCATCGAGCTTCAACAAATAAATAAAATATGCCCTGCGCCCCGGCTGCAGCAGCGGCAGCGTATCGCTGAGCTTCATCAGCACTTCGCCTTCAGGTTGGTTGAAGCGCCAACCAGCGCGGAACGAACCAACATCGTCGCCACCTTGAATCACCTCGCCGGTTACTGGGTCAACCATTGCCGGCACAAGCGGACGCGGGTAAGCCACATATTTCATAATTATTTCTGAATTTAATAGTTCAGGAGGTAAAACCGGCTTGACGCAAGTGTTGATCCAGTTATAATCCGTGCCGTTCATCGCCTCGACGCGAACTTCGAGGAAAACGCCGGTTTCGGTTCGAGGATAGCCCGCAAAAATAGGATTGGACTGGTCAGCGTAGGGTATCAGAGTAATCGTATTTTGATTGTAATCCATATCCATTATCGTCGAAAAGTCGATTGGCGGCTCAATCAGGCTGCACGGGTCTTTGCCTCCGGCATAAGTAGTAAACGCCGATTTGCCATAGCCGAAAGAAATATGGTAGGGGTCGAAGTTCGAATCGAAATAATGAGGCTCATCCTTGTCTTCGACTACGTGCTTCAAATATATAGTGTCGGTGCCGTATTTCACCGTTCCCGGACTGGCTGTTGATGTAATGGCATAATCCGTACCCTTGGCAAAACCGGACAAAGTGTGCGAAAAGATTACCCACGGCGAGCCTCCGAAGATTTCCTCAACGACGAGCCAGCCGCCTTTGCTGATATCGACAGAGCCTTCGCGTCCCTTGCCCTCATACAAGACGTTGAAGCGAAATTGTGTCTTGCCGAGCTTTTCGAAGAAATCGTCGCCGTATGTATTATCCGGTCCGCAATACCAGCCGGAATCGACCCAGCCGTAAATATCGTCTTGGAACGGCACGAGCGGGTAATCGAGCCACTGCTCGCCGTTATCGAGCATGAAGCGGTCATGCAAAAAGCCGGTCGCCGAGCAGAAACGGTCGCCGCGGTCGTCGCGCCAATCGTCGATACCGTCGCCGTTATTATCGTCCAAGGCAGGCGGAATCAGTAATTGCGGGATATAGATGTGGTATTGGAACTGGTCTTCCCAAATTTCGACGGAATCCTTAGTATTTGGATTGTCGAGCCATTTTGTAAACGGCGCACCGTCCACAGTAACAAGCGCATCAATGTTGTAGCTGCCGTCGGTGTTTTTCGGTAAAGTGATTTGGTAGCCGCCGACACCCTTAGGAATATCGTAAATCATATAGCCGAAAACGCCGTCTCCGAGCGATTCATCGCCTTCGGCGGCGAGCGACGGGTCATTATAATCGACATCATGCCCGACATTGCGAATCCAATAATAAGTATATTCGGTCGAGGCATCGACATCGAACGAAAGCCACGCTTTGCCGTATTTCGGAAGATACTTCAGCGTATCGCCTGTGTAGTAGTCCCGCGCAAGGAAGCAATTGCTCAAATACTCGAACTGCAGGGGGTTCGGCAGCGGCGCATAATAAGTATATGTCGTTCGAATAGGAGTAGATTTCTTTTCGTTGAAAATTGATTTATATTCGACTTTGGAATACAAGGACTGCTGCGGTCGAACGTGGGTCATATCGATTTCCTCGCCGCCGAGCGACAATGCCGCTATGAACTCGCGACGCGGCTGCGGCACAGTGCCTGCGCAATAGTCCGTACCGAGAAGCGTGTAATTCTCAGCTGCAGTATCGATAAAGGTAAAGCCTTCGTAATTTGAAATGCTTTGATAAATCAGCTGTTTCCATAGCATTGAGCCGTCGGTATCGCGCTCGCACCAATGTTTCCAAGTCGTATCTGCAAGGTTGGGATTGTCGATATCCGGCGAGTAAGGATAGAACATGCCGTCGGTCGCTTCGCACAAGCCATAGGCATAACCCACACCAGCAGCCATTTTCACTAAATCCGGCGGGTCAACCCAAATTTCGAAAGAGCAGTAGGGGTCGAAATACTCGTAACCGGCGACTTTGCCGATATTCCAAGTAACCTTCCAAACGCGGATTTTGTCGCCCGGCTCTTCGATGTCAACGATACCGTCACCGTCGGTATCCTCGGCGCGAAGCCCGTCGTGGTCTATGTCTTCATATAAAAAACGATTGCCGGTTTTCAAATGCTCCCATGGATTTAGCCAATAAACCATATCTTCCTCAATAGTGTAGCCCTTGGGATAAATGGAAGCTGTATCCAGCCATGCGTCTGGTTTTCCGTCGCTGTCCATGTCGAATTCCGGCGATTCTTCGGAATTTGAACCGCGAAGGACATCGACGAACTTACCGCCGGGAGTCTTCAGAATCGGTATGTTGATTGAATTATCAACCCAATAAAATGGCACATCCTTCGGAATGTATTGTATATACTTGGTTTCCATTGCGGCGGTGCGCTCTTTGTTCTCCATAATCATAAAGACTTTGAACGGCTGATAGTAAAGACCAAGGAAGTTTTTCCAATTCAAATCCGCATCTGCGGCTATTTCCGCGCTAAACATGAAATCAATGTAATTTCTATATTTCAAGAATGATTCGACTCCGTCGCCAGCATCGTAATTGAATACTCCATAGGAAACATAAGCGTAGTTACTCCATGATATTATAGAATTTACGACACTGTGAACAGGAGCGTTTGGTTCTGGTGTGCTAAGTCTGTAACGTATGATTAGTTCAGAATGTGGAGCTAATGAAATATCATTGAAACTCAGTGTGGCGCCGTTTATGGTGTAATCGACGCCCGGCGTTAAAACATCTACGAACGTGAAATACGGCACCCACGCATTGTTTACCTTTACAGTACGTAAATATTCTTTTAAATTGATATTATTTATCGTGTAATTGTATAGATTTCTAACGGTTAGCTTCACTTCGAAAGTATCGACTGCGTTGTATGATACGGCATTATTGTTGGCGGTTACCGAATCAGGAATATCGTTCCAAACATTGCGGACGACGTCGATTTTCTCTGCCCAAGCCCAGAAAATTGCATTCAGCGGCCAACTTAACTGGCGAATTCGGTTGGAATTGCCGCCGCCGTCGCTGAGTCCGCCGACGGTGGGCAGTCCCAGATTGCAGAGGATTTTGCCGCCATTGGCTGTTGCGCCCTTGAAAGCGAATACCACAGGTGCATTACTTCCTTCGATTTGCGCAATTACTTGAGCATTCGGTGCCGTTACTGTCGGAATCGATGCCGAATAAAGCTTACCGCGCACTGAGCTTTCGGTAAACGAAACGGGATTGTCGGCGCCGGTAAAAGTAACATTGACGCAGCTATTGGTTGTATCAGGCTCATAAACGTTTTCGAAATCGATTGCGCCAGTGGGCATATAGCCGAGCTTTTCGATAAAATATGCCGCATTACCTTCGGTATAAATCATACCGCCGCGGGCGAGAAAGGCATCCAGATTGGTTTTCAGGTTAGGGCAAAGCGTGAAAATACTGTCGATGAAATACTTGTTATCTTCTTCGTTTGCCGAAAAAGAAGGAATAATCAGTATTTGTGTCGAACTATTGATTGGCATTGTATCAATTTCGATTTCATTAAGCAAATAGTATATGTTGTTATACAAATATGTGTCGAAAACATCTTTGAAAAACATATATTCCCACGAAACCGAGCCGTTGTTTTGCTGGAGCGAGCTTCGGAAAATGGCTACCAGCTTGCTGCTTGCCTTATATTGAATCGAGTAGTAATTATTAGCTTGCCAATCTAGAGGTTCATCGTATTGCGTTTTAGTTATAGCCGTGAATTCGCCCGGGATAATCTCGGGATTGATGAAACAGCCTTTGTTTGCGCCCGAAGCGCCCCACAGCACTGAATACTCGCCCCAGAGCGGATAAATTGTCGTATCAATATTTTGCGGACCGAAACGATAATCGTAGGTCGCCTCGTATAGAGCCATTTTGTAGGCTTTCATCAGTTCTACCTGATTTGTGTCGGTCGGAACGACGTAGCCGATAGCAGAAACGCGCAGCGGCAGCAAGACGCAAGCCAATGCGACTATTGCAATTATTGTGTAGAGCTTTTTCATAATAGACTCCTGAACATATATATGAATTTATTTTTCCGGTGTTTCGATGACGACTTCAACCGTCCGGTTGTAAAACCGTCCCTCGGGCAGGTTATTATCGAAAAATGCGCCGTTGGAGCCATTTTCGCCATACCCCTGAAAAGTTTTGTTTTGCGCTTTAAGCAAGTCGAAAACCCGCTTTGCCCTTTGGCGCGACAGCTCAAGATTGTGGGCTTCATCGCCGCTGTTGTCGGTGTAGCCGTTGACGGTAACATACGAATTCATTTTTATGCGGGTGTTGATGAAATCTATGATTCGAGCGCTTTCCGGTTTAATGTCCGATTTATCGAAATCGAATAAAATCAGGTTGAAACGCTCGAGTTTGCTCTTTGCCTTGTCGCTGCCGAAGCTCTGTAGCAGCGGCAGAATATATATTCGAGCGGTTCGCTTTTTTGTCTGTAAATGAACGCCTTCCTGAGAAGTCAGCAGCAGACTGTAATGCAGCGACGCTGGCGACTTTGCTATAATCGTATCGAAGGACAACGCCGACATAGCCGGTTCCCAGTCGATTACAGGCGGAGGCGTCCCCCTTCCACCGAACTCAATAATAGTATCATTTTGCGAGCAAACAGGCATTTTCCAATCAACAGGAACGGTCGCATCCTTGCTGTTGATGAAGAATTTGACGTTTGCAGGCGAAAAAATCAATGTCGTATCATTAATTACCAACGGTTCAAAAATACTATTGTCGTTTGAACGAAGTTCTACCCGCCCCAATTCGGCAAGAGATGCTGAATCCTTAGGTTTGATGCCGCTTTCGATACAATCTTCAATTTGGATTCTATCGTCGTCGATTTGCCAAATGTCTATTAAATAATTTCGGATGAACTCAGCTCTTTCTTTACCAAAACCCTTGCCTTCTGAACAGAGTGGCTGCAAAAACAGCTTTGCGTCAAGTTTTTCAAGCATCCGGCTTCCTACAATATTCAGCACATTGTGATAGACTTCGATTGCATTTGCATTTGCGAGATTTTCGAGTGAAAACGACGCAACAGATTGTTTTGTGAGCATATTATAGCGTTCCGGAAGCGACGTTTTGTCATCATCGAAAAACACATAGTTCAATATCGGAAGCATCAATGTCGAAACCTGAGGCTGAGCATACAAAGTATCGAATTGAACGCTGCCGTAGCCGTTATTGCCAACTGCAAACAGGTTAAACGATGTATCGGTCAGAATTTGAGCAGGCGGAACAAAAAGAGTATCAACTTTTTCTTCCTTAACCGGCTCGGGTTCGACAATAGGCGCCGGCGCTTCATACTTCGCAACTGGCATCGGCGGCGGTTCCTGAATTATTTCAGGTTCAATCGTCTCTGGTTCAGGAATCTTAGGATGGGGATTAAAAAATATTTTTAAACCTAAGCGGTAAGAATAAAAATCGATATTAAAATTCCCCAAATCGTAATACCCGGAAGAGAATGAGAAATCAAGACTTGCGCGAACA
>CAYLSY010000015.1:0-3695 GCA_964386275.1 uncultured Hyphomicrobiales bacterium | reverse complement strand
GGCTGCAAGTATTCGGCGCCCCAAACGAAATATGCCGCATAATTCGGAGCAACGTCTTCGTTAATTTTGGCAGCTAAAAACTTTTTATTGTTATCGAAGTAATAATTATCGGGCTGAAGAATAACGGCATAATAATCACTACTCGAAGCAAAGCGATAAGCCGCTCCCAATCCGGTTTTAACAGATATATTCGGCAAGATTTCGTATTTCAATGTCGGTTCGAATGCAAGTGATAGTAAGTCTGAAGTCAATGAATGATGCTCGCGAACCGTTTCGTTTTGGTCATTAATTGATTTTATATATGAATAGTCGTTTTCTAAGGTATGCTCTGTAATAGACAAGCCCAATCGCAGTCCCAGCGCCATTTTTGTTGAAAAATTCCAATCGTAATACACTCCGAAATCCGCCCCCGGACAATAACCGTCGGCAAAATGAGGAACATCGGTCGGCAAATAGCCAAAGTAGTTGAAATCCATGGAGTAATTGTTCATACTGAATCCGCCGAATATGCCAAATGGCAGATATGAACTGTCAGGTAGAGCTGAGGCTTCTTCGATATTAAGCAATAAAAAAGAAAAGCCCAACAAGGACAAGAAAAGATGCAATTTTATATTATTAATTTGATAGAGCATAATATTTGCCCGGCATTAATTAAGCAAAGCAAATATTATAAATAAAAATGACAAATGCAAGAAAAAATGAATAAATTTTAATGAAAAATAATAGAAATTTTTCTATTTATTAATAACCTCCAATATTTCATCAATAACCGCTTGAGGTTGAGTCAAATAGATGAAATGGCTGCTGGAGCGAACGATTTTCAATTCGCTTTCGGTTGATTTCGAAGCGATTTTTTTGCCAAGTTCGAGCCATTTATCTTCGACCAAACGAGCTTCATCACGCGGAACGCCAATTGATTCGGAGATTTCAATCATATTTTCGTAATCATGGGTAAGAACTTTAAGTGGAATGTTAGGGAATTTGCCTTCGGGCGGATTTTCGACGATTTCTTTGCAGAAGGCATCGAACTCGTCTACAATTGTTTCGTAGTAACGTTTATCGGATTGATATGCCATCAATTGGCTGTATAGCTCTACGTCCAAGCCTTTGTATAAATTATCTAAAATCGGCGTAATGTATTCTTCGAATTCAATTTCTTCGATATCGCATATACCCCTAATATTATTAATTCGAGTCTCGAACGAAGCCAGCTCTTGATATTTAGGAGTATCCAAAGCGGATAATTCATGAAAATCTTCGGAAAACGAGTCTATTAGTACCAAAGCAGCGCAGTCGTCAGGGAAAAGTCTTGCGAATTGCTGCATGCAATAACCGCCGAACGCAAAGCCAACAAGGATAAATGGTGGTTTGGCATAGGCGTTGTGGAGCATCTGGCGAAGTTCTGAGGCGATTTTCCGGCTGCTGCGCGGCTTCGAGCCTTTCGGACTTTCTGCATAACCGGCGCGGTCGTATGTTATTACTGTGGCATGTTTTGATAGCTCATCCTGAATCAATGACCATTCCACAGCCAAACCGCCGAAACCGCTTTCAATGACAATAACCGGAGCGCTATTTCCGCTCACACGGGCAAACAGGTTTTTTTCACCTGCTAAATAATATTCGCCGTCAATTATTTTCATAAATCTCTTCCGAAAAGGAATAATAATAGCAAAACCTATGAATTTTTAAGAAATAATCCATAAGTCGACTTCTCATCACGACTATAAAACACAACTGGTATTTTGTTTTATAGAGATGAAATTGAACGTTCACAACCTAATCAATAACTTCTGGATATAGAATTCTGCCGCAGTTTTCGCAAGTAAAAATCTTTTCGGGATTATTCCGAATTTCAACAATTTTCTGCGGAGGAACAGAGCTGAAACAACCCGAACAGCTGTGCTTTTTAACTTTTACGACTGCATCGTTAAGGTGGTTTCGAATCCTTTGGTATTCTTCAAGCACGGTTGGGTCGAGGTTTTTAACAACTTCCTTGCGTTTCTTGTTCAATTCTTTGACTTCTTCATTTTGGTCGCTCGAAATAATTTCGTATTCTTTTTCCTTTTCGACTAAATTCTTCGATGATTCTTCGTAATCGGATTTCTGTTTTTCGAGAGTGCTGACAAGGTTTTGCTCTTTCACGCCGATAGTCGAAAGTTCGTTTGTAATTCTGCCGCGTTCGGTTCTAATATGTTCGATTTCCTTGGTAATTGCATCGAACTCCTTGTTGTTACGTACCTTAAATTGCTTTTCAGCAAGGTTTTTCTCGCGTTCTGCCATTTCGAGCAATGTTTTGTGGGCAGTCGAAGCAAATTTCCGCACATCACTCAATATTGCGGTTGTTTCATTTATCAATTCTTTTAATTTTTCGGTTTCTTTTCTTTGCTTTTTCAGTTGAACAGGCAAGTCGCCAAAATCCTCAGCATAATCATCGAGCGTTTGGTCAATTTCCGATAACTCAAGCAGAAATTCAATTTGATTCTTCATTTAGATAAATCCATATATTATTTATATTTTATTATTTTCAATTATATTTAATCATGAGCAATTTATTAGCTCATAAAGGGGTAAAAATAATTTACCGGATTAGTGTAAACTTCAGAAAGAACTATTTCTAAATTTTCATTGTATTCTTTGATTAAAATGTTGATTTCCTTAGCAATCGCTTCTGGCACGTACTTTTCCATCTCGTAATGCCCGGCGTCGACGAGCATCATCTTTCCAGTAACCTGATGAAACCTATGATAAGAAACATCTGCTGTAATAAAAACGTCCGCTTCGACTGCGAGCGCCTCGTCGATAAACGAAGTTCCCGAACCGCCGACAATAGCAACTTTCCTCAAAACATCATTCTTAGGAGTATTCCACCTTGGCGGCGAGCCGCATACTTCGAATATTTTTTCAAGAAGCTGGCTGTAGTGCAAGCCTTCGGGTATTTCAGCCACTACTCCCATGCCAAAGCCTTTTTTTACTTTATCAGGCACAAGGAATCCGGAAACGCTAAATCCCAGCTTGTTAGCTAATATTGCGCTTGTTCCGTTAGGATATACATCAAAGTTTGTATGAATAGAAACGAGGGCTATGGAATTTCTGATAAGTTCTTGGGAAAGGCTGCCTTGGCGGTCGTCGTCGAGGATTTTTTCCATCGGAAAATAAATCAAGGGGTGAAAAGTAATGATACAATCACATTTTTTGGAAACAGCTTCTTCGATTACATTTTTATTCACTTCCAAGCATGCCAGCGCCCGTTTTATGTCCGTTCTTCCGCTTTGTATCTGCAATCCTATCGGGTCGCCTTGCATTGCTGTTTCCGGTGGAAATTTCTCTTCGATTAACTCAATCAACCGTTTTAACTTCATTCGAAAACTCAACTTTGAAGTTGCGCTAATTCTATTGTAAAATTCGTTGAAAAGAACTTAATTAATTGATGATTCAAATTATATAAGTTATTTTCAACTTGATCGGCGGCAACCGCCAACCTTTTTTGAAATATGTCATTTTCAAAAAAATAAAAATACGAAAGAATATTGTTCTTTACAATTTGGAAATAAAGAATAAGCGAAAAAAGTGAATGAAAAAAGAATGTTTTCGAGCTATATTTGTTTTTTTAAAGCTTTACAATTTGTTATCTTACATTGTAAATTTTACTTCTTTTATTCCAAGATTATAATTTTTTAAAATCTGATTTGAAATTT
>CAYLSY010000014.1:0-15709 GCA_964386275.1 uncultured Hyphomicrobiales bacterium | reverse complement strand
TGAACTAATCGGATTTTTCGGCTTGTGGAGCAGCTTTTAGCTAAATTCACAAGGTATTTTTATTCTGTTTTAGTTAGGTTTTCTTGCAAATTAAACTGAAATAACAATTATTAAAATGTCTGACAGTCGTGTTAAACAGGATAGTAGTAAGTTTAAGCTAATATTTACGCTTATTTTAATTGTTGTTGTGTTCTCGGGATTATTTGTTTTTTCATACTCTTGGCAATCGAACTCATTGAATGAGCAACTGGTTATTGAAGGCAATACTATAATATCGTCAAATGAATTCGAAAAAATTATCGGCGATTCGCTGAAAACGCGCAGTGAAGCGCTGTTCGAGATTAAGCAAAAGGTAAAGGAACATCCTTTTGTTAAAAGCGCTTACGTTACTCATAAAAATGCCGAATACATTGGCGTTGAAATCGACGAAAAAATACCGATTGCCATAACTATCGACGAAGAAGGCAATCTTGGTTATATTGACAATAACGGAGAATATCTGCCATTTAGGAATTTTCCTAAATACTCTAATTTACCGATACTTAGAGGCTTGTTTAATTACTCTGCGGTCGATACTGCTGCGCTAATTGGATTTCTTACAATTCTCGGCGATTTATATGACCGAAACGATGTAAAATTACATCAAAATGTCTCCGAGATTGTTTATAATAAATATCTTAAGAGTTTTAAAATAATTTTTAGCGACCCATATTCTATTTACGAGATGGGCAGCATTCAATCAATTACAGAAAAGATGAACAACTTGTCTACGATTGCTGATTCCAAGTACCGAAATATTGAGCTATTTTCTTACGATTATATAGATTTACGTTGGGAAAACCCAATTTTATACAAAAAAGATTCAATTTACTGAGCCATGTTTCCATCAACAGCACAAAAAACGACTGATAACCGGCAACGAAGAATAGTTGTAGGTTTAGACATTGGCACAACTAAGATATGCGCTTTGGTTGCCTCGACAAGCGAGGAAAACGTTTCGATAAATGTGCTTGGAATCGGCATTACCGAAAGCAGCGGCTCGAACCGTGGCGTCATTACTCATATAGAACAGACTACCACTGCCATTAAACGAGCTGTCGAGCAAGCCGAACAGCAAGCCGGAATTGAAATAAAGGATGTGATAGTCGGAATCGCCGGCGACCATATTCAATCGACACAAAACCGTGGCATTGTTACTATTTCCAATCCTACTAACGAAATATCTCCAGCCGACGTGAAAAGGGTTATCGAAGAGAGTAGAAATATGTATCTGCCGGCTGAAAACGAAGTGCTGCACCTTATTCCGCAGGAATTCATCATCGATGGACAAGATGGAATCGTTGACCCAGTTGGCATGGTCGGTATTCGCATGGAGGCTAATGTCCATGTCGTTACTGGCAAGAAAACCGCAATTCAAAACATCTATCGTTGCTGCGAGCGTATAGGTTTGAATGTTCAAGAAATAGTACTGGAGCCAATTGCCAGCAGCTATGCCGTTTTGTGCAACGAGGAACGTGAAGTTGGTGTCGCACTAATAGATATTGGCGGCGGAACGACCGATATAGCAATTTTCGAAGATAACATCATCCGATTTACAAAAGTAATTGCCATCGCCGGAAAACAAGTAACCGACGACGTCCGTAAATGCCTTGGAATAATGGCTTCGCAAGCTGAAAAAATCAAGCGGGATTATGGTTATACTTTTGTCAGTTCAATTTTCAATGACGATGTGATAATGATTCCCGGTATCGGCGGCAGAAAACCGACGGAAATCAATGTTAGCTACCTTTGCCAAATAATTCAGCCTCGCATGGAAGAGATTTTTGAATTCGCATTGTCGGAAATCCGTCGCAGCGGCTATGCCGGCAGGCTCGGCGCAGGCGTCGTTATAACCGGAGGATGCTCGCTGCTAAAAGGAACTGAAGAGTTGGCCTCCGAAATTTTCGGAATGCCAGTGAAAATCGGCATGCCGACGCAAATTAACTACACGGGTTTGGGACCCGAAGTAAAAAATCCGATTTATTCAACCGCTGTGGGGCTTGCTCTTTACGGATTGCAGCAAGCTGCGGGCAATGCGGCGCTTTACGACCAAGATGTTTCAAGCGCTTCTCAAAGCGACAAAGAGAAAAAATCGGTCTTCAAAAAAGTAAAAAAGTTTTTTGAGGATATGTAATGAAAATAAGTGATTAAAATATTGATTCTACAAGAAAATAACAGCATAAAGATATTCAATAATTGCCGGGGGGCTTATGATTCAATTAGATACCGACTATAATCCCGTAGCCAAGATTAGCGTTATCGGCGTTGGTGGCGGCGGCGGAAATGCAGTCGATAACATGATTAAAAGCGGTCTGCAGGGCGTGGACTTTATTGTCGCCAACACAGACAAGCAAGCTATCGAACAAAAATTAGCTAGTATTAAAATCCACATCGGACGCGAAACTACTCGCATGTTGGGCGCTGGCGGCAATCCCGAAGTCGGTCGCCGAGCAGCCGAAGAAAGCGAAGAAGACTTGCGAGAGTATTTAAAAGGCAGCGATATGGTTTTTGTTACTGCTGGAATGGGGGGCGGAACCGGAACCGGCGCTGCGCCATACATTGCAAAATTAGCTCAGGATATGGGCGCTTTGGTCGTCGGAGTCGTTACGAAACCGTTTGGATGGGAAGGTTCGAAACGAATTCGTACTGCAGAAGCAGGCATAAACGAACTGAGACAAAGCGTAGACGCCCTTATCGTTATCCATAACCATAAATTACTTGATGTTTGCCAAAGAAATACTTCATTCCAAGACGCATTCAAAATTGTCGACGACGTATTGCTAAATGCCACACGCGGTATTTCGGATATTATCTCGAAACCCGGCTTCATCAATGTCGATTTTGCAGATGTCTATAACGTTATGAAGGGGATGGGCGACGCTTTGATGGGAATCGGCATTGCTTCGGGCGATAATCGCGCTGCCGAAGCCACTCATAACGCATTGAATTCGCCGCTTTTGGAGGGAGTGTCGATTTCCGGTTCGCAGGCAGTTTTGGTCAATATTACCGGAGGTTCGGACCTTGGTTTGTTTGAAGTTTCTGAAATCGGAAGCATCATTCAAAATGCAGTCGGCGACGAAGCGTTGATTATCACAGGCACTGTGCAAAACGAAGAACCGAGCGATTCGATTATGGTTACAGTTGTTGCTTCGGGTTTCAATAACGCTTCCGAGAAATCCAAAAACGATAATAAGTTTTCTAAGAATTTTGAGAAACAGGAATTGTTTACTCCTCAAAATCAAGCAAAGCCGGTTTCTAAACCCAATACAATCGAAAGCGGCCGCTGGGAAATCAACAATAAAATTGCAGTTGAGCCGAAGAATCCGATTTATGATTACGAAAACATTGATAAAAGCCCTTCGGGCAATGATGAGCTTAAGCTGTACGACACACCAGCTAAAGACCGTCGTTTCAACAAGCCTTTGCGGTATCACGGCGAACCGTCACCGGTCTTCAACAACTACTCCGAGCAAGGAATTACCGACAAAGTTGAACGCGAGCAGTTTTCAAGTCCGATTTTGGAATATGATTACGATAAAATTTCGCAGAAGACAATTGAAAAACCGGCATTTTTACGCCGGTTGATGGATTAATATATCAAATTTTCTTACTTAATCCTAATCTCCCGGAAAAGAAAGCAGGGGTAAAGTTTTTTACTAAGCCCCTGCTTTTTTATTTTAATCCTAAGCGGTTAGTATTTATTATCTCTTAAGGTTATTTACTTCGCTCAGCATTTGGTCGGTTACCGTAATTGTTCTGGAAGCAGCTTCGAATGCTCTTTGTGTGTTGATGATATTGACGAATTCTTCCGTCAAATCGACATTCGAAGCTTCGAGCGAATTGCTTTGAATTGAAGTCGAAGGGAATATTTCACCAGCAGTGCCAATATTGGGCGAGCCGCTGTTAGGCGATACGTCGTAGAAATTATTGCCGACTTTGGTTAAAGCAGCTGGATTAGCAAATTTAGCTATGACTACTTGTCCCAAAACCTCAGATTCACCATTGGAAAAAGCGCCCCAAATCTTGCCGTTGGTATCGACCGAGAGGTCAATCAAACTGCCTGCTTGGTAACCGTCCTGCTCTGTGGCGGTTGCTGTGCTGTCCATCGAATACTGGGTTAAGCCGGTAGTCAAACTGGAAGAATCAGCTAATTTTATTGACAAATTCTTTGTTGTATCGAAAACGTTTGTTCCTATTGCATTATTTAAATTTGCTCCGGTTATTTGAATCGATAACGGAGTCGATAAAGTGCCGTCATCGTTGAAAGTTATAGTAGTGTTTGCCGTTGAAATTGCAGTACCATCCAGACTGAATGATGCGGAATAAGTATTTGCCGTGGCTGATTTGGTGAAAGTAATTTCAAGCGAGTGAGCGGCGCCTTGATTATCAAATATGTTGATACTAGTTGATTTTTGAGCGCCTGTTTCAGCATCAGAGTTTAAATTTCCTGTTATAGTAACGTTTTCTGTTTGATGCGGATCGGAAATGATATTAGATGAAACCGACAGGTTTGATACTGTTCTACTGAGGATGTTAGCTCCTGTGGAATCCTTGACAATCCTGCCATTGGCGTCGATTTCAAGATTATACCCCTGCAAATAAGCGCCGGTGCTTGAATCAACGAATGCTCCGGTTTCATCTTGTTGGATTTCGCCAGCTCGGGAATAGATTTGATTTCCGTTTTGGCTGTAAACGAAGAAGCCGTCGCCTTGCAAAGCCAAATCCAATGCTCTATCGGTGGAGTCAATATTTCCTTGAGTTGTATCGATAGTAACCGAGCCGACTTTAACGCCAAGCCCGTACTGCACCGGGTTAACGCCTCCGACACCTATGCCTCCTTGGCTGTCGGGAGATTTACCATAGGTATAAATTTGGTTGAATTGCTCGGCAAAATTTGCTCTAGTTGATTTATATCCGGTTGTGTTTACATTTGAAATGTTGTTTGAAATCACATCGAAGCGACTTTGATGCGCTTGGAGCGAACTTGCTCCGTTTGTTAATGACCTGGTTAATGCCATTTTACCCTCCTTGGTTAAAATATAGTCCTATACTAAATTTGATAGCCCTTCTGTCGTTCGGAGCTATTTTCGTGAGATCTCCCGCTTTCCATTCTGCTTTAGGGGGGCTAAGCCGGGTCCAATCTCTGCCGTATTATGCTAAAACTGCGGAATCAATAGCGGTTATTACGCTTGATTCCAAATTTTCACGTCCGACAACCGTGATGACGGTTTTATTCGGAATATTGACGATGAAAGCCTTATCGTCAAGCAAAATTAGGGAATCGCCTGCACCTTTGGCTTCTGCTTTTTTTACGGCTGATTCCAGCCTTGTCATTTCCGCGTCGTTTAATTGAATTTCGCGGCTTGTGAGTCTTGATTTTGCGTGTGCCGAGAACTTTAATTTGTCAAGCTCTTCCTGAAATACGTCTTTGAAAGCAGCGTTTTGGGATTCTTCCAAAAAGGTTTTGCCAGTTTTCTTGAGTTCATCGACTCCTCCGATAGGAACGAAAGGCACCATTACGCCGTTAATTTCAGTCATTTTTACCTCGTTGTTATGAAACAGCCCGTTGAAGTACTTGCAATAATTTGTATCACTTGCTCTTTATGCTGATATTGAGTAGTCGCCAATACTAATCGCTTTAGTTTGTATTAATATCCTGAACATTTCCCAATGCGTATTCGATACCTCCGATAACGAGCATTGTGCCTTCGGATTTGAAGCGTACGCCAGTGATTTTTCCTGAAGTATAAGTTGTTGTCGATAAAGAACTACCGCTCTTATCGACAGCGCTCACCGAGAAATAATATGTGCCTGCCGGTAATTCATCGCCGTTTTTATCTGTTCCGTCCCACGAAATAGTATGTTCTCCGCTGTTGAGGCTTGTGCCGGTCAGCTCCATTGTTTTAACTGTCTTACCGTTTGAATCGGTAATGGTAACAACACCCGAAGATGCTTGATAGGGCAAGCTGTAGCCAATCGTCGGGACTGAATCCCCATCGATTTTAAATGTATCCGACAACGCCGTTGCATCCTTGCCGAGCAATCCCGGAAGGGCAGATTCCTGAATCATTTGAGACATTGTTTGGTTGCTCTGCACTTGTTCTTCGATTAATGAACGTATGTCCGTTAATTGTTCAAGTTGAGAAAACTGCGCCAACTGTGCAGCAAACTCCTGATTGTCGTATGGCTTCAATGGATTTTGAGCTTTCAATTGGTATGTCAATAATTTAAGGAAATCGTCCTTGCCTTCGACAGAATTGGATACTGTTGATGTAGAGCTATCGTAAGTTTGCCCTGAACTGCTTGATGTTACAGCCTGGGTCATGATTTGCAACCTCCTTGTTGATGTATTGTATGTAATATTTAATTATACCGCTTTTTCAAATTTTTCTTCAATTTCGAAATCTTTTATGAAATTGAATTGATTTCTAAATGTGTCGCTGTTTAAGTATTTGCGACGACTTTGGCGTTGCTCATTGCTATGCTTTTCACTATAGCTGCCATTATTATTCTGCTGTTGGTTTTGACCTTTGTCGTCGGATTTTGATTTATATTCAATATTAGTAGTCGTTATGCCGCGTTCGATAAGCTTTTCTTTTAAAACTGGTATCTGATTTTCGATTAATTTCTGAGTTTCTTTGGATTCTGTCGTGAATTTTAGCTCGGCAGCATTCCCCTTGACCGTTAGCTCTACAATTACCGTACCAAGCGTGGTGGGTTCCATTACTAAACGTGCCGTATGAACGCCTTCGAGCTGAAAGGATTGAGCAAAATTCGATACTATTTTAGGAATTTCTGTTGGTACTATGGTGCGAACAACGCTTGGGAGCTTATTTTGCGCTGTTGTTACATTGCCTTTTATGGTTTGATTTGCAGTAATTACAGTTAGTTTTGAGGATTGGTTTTTTCCATCGTTGGAGATATCTGCTCTTGGTTCGACATCTGCGTTTTTGGTTATTTTCGTCTGATTTGGCTTATTTTCTACCTTCTCAGTATTAATATTGTTCATTTGTTCATTATTAGCTATTAAAGTTGAGTATTGAGCCTTACTATTAGCGTTTTGTTCTGAATTTTCATTCGAGTTTGTGTTATTACTATTATTGATTTCAGTGTTTGAATTAATTGAGGCGCCTTGTTTTGTTAAGCTTTCTTTAAACTGAATTGTTGGTGGCGTATTGTCCTCAGAGTTGGAAATTGCATTACTAAGAGATGATAACTCATTTTTGGCATTAGTGTTCTTAATGTTTTTATTTACAATAATTTGTTGCTTATTATCATTTTCATGAGAATTATACTTCGCGGTATTGTTCGAGAGATTTCGTGTTTGATTATCTTCTTTTTTGTAAATATTTTCAGGAGCACTCATCGTATTTTCATCATCGGTGATACTGAAAAAAGCCTTGAAATCGATGTCGTTTAAGCTATCGGTTTTTTGAATGCTCTCATTACGTGATTCATACTTTAATTCTAATAATGGTTCATTATAATTCTCCATTTTTAAAAGAGTATTTGTTTTTAATTCGAGGCTAAGCAGACCAACTGATTCCGCTTTATTTGTTTCGACAAACGATGAAGTGTTGTTCAAATTTGCATATTTATTCGAGTTGCTTATTTCGGATTTATTTTTTCTATCAATGTTGATTAAAGAAGTATTATCTTGAGTTGCATACTTTTGTTCGCTATCCAATACTGCAGAGTTGGTGTGAATTTCCGGTTTGTCTTGTTTGATACTGTCCCGAGCTGAAACTTCTGATATGCTTTCATTTGACACAATTTGATTTTTGGGCTCAAGGTTTGTCAAGGAAAATGAGGAGCTGGTGATTTTGCCGCTATCGCTGCTGAATTCGCACTTCTCGGCTTGCTGATTGGAAGCGATGGAAATTGAATCAGTTATGTCATTATTAGCAACTGATTCGATTTTGTCTATTTTATTATCTGTATTATTTTCTATGACTTTGGTTCTGCTAACAGTAGTATTAGTAAACTCATTATTTTCATTAGGTTTTAATTCGGAATTTGAATCAGTATCTAAGTTGCTGAAAATCAGTATGTTGGAATTATCCTTCAAATCGGCATTTAATGCAAAATAATGTGCGCCAGATATGGTTAGCTCTGCTTCTTTTTCGACTGGTTGATTATCAGTTGCAGAGCTTTGTAAAACCTCGCTTGAATTGGAAAAAACAGCGCTGTTGGATTCTTTTTCTACAGCTAATCGTGCGTTGTTCATTATTTCTTTTTGTTCAATCTGAACTGGTAGGGTAGAGGTAATTTGATTATTCACAGCAAAATTAGCATTGTATTCAGGCAATGATTGGGATAATACAGCCGTATTTAAGTATGGGCTTGCATCTGCAGTATGCTCTTGTATTACATCATCAGGTGTATACTCTTTATTAAATTGATTCGTTTCTTTAAGGCTAACAAATGAATGTGAATTGATAATATTTGAATTTTCTATGCTTTTCGGTGTTGGTATGAAAGCTTTATTATTGCCGTTAATAAACGGAATTGATTCAAAACCTGTTTTAGCCGAGGCATCTGAAGTAATTGTCTTAATATTGATTTTATTATTAGGTTTTAGCAAATCGCTGATTTGAGCTTTCAGGCTATTATGGAAGCTATCTTGAGAAATGTCTGAAAACAAGCATTCGCCAAGCATTGCCGTATCGACTTGTTTATTATCAGACACAAGTTCGGTTTTTAACCCAAAAGATTGGTTAATATTGAGTAATATGTCGGATTTCAGTGCATCCATGCAAAATTCCGAATTTCGATTGTAATGTTACAGCATGAATAATATTGACTTATAACTACTTCTTGTAGCCTTTTAAAAGTTCAGCGCTGTATTCTGCCTTCATAACATCAATTATCTTGCCAGCTTTCTTTTTGTCGATTTGCGATAAAATCCTGTAACTGTCTTCCGGCGGTAGTTTTTCGAGTATTCTTGCGACTCGTGCCGGTTCGGAATTGCCGTATATTTGCGCAAATTCCTTGTATAACGCATCATTAGCAAGTTTTTTTTGCTGCTCTAACTCGCTTTCGGCTTGCTTGGCATTGAGCTTTTCAGTTAAAGATTTGATTTGAAGCTGAAGTGCGCTGATGAGCCTCGATTTTTGCTCGACCGAATCGTCTTTAGCTAAGCTGATTGTTGATAGTCTGGAGAATTCGCCACTTTTCAGATTGAATGAGTCCTTGGCAGCTAACAATTGAGCTGTTAGAGACAGAATCGTGTCGTTTAGTATTCTATTTTGCATTTCGAATGTATCGCGCTCTGCTTTTGTTACCTCATAAAGCATCAATTTGAATTGCCAATCATCCAAAATGCTGCGTGGAATTTCAATTTTAGGGTCGATAAGCGAAGAATCAATATTCTGAGCAGAATTCTCTTCTTTAAAGGTGTCAACTGTTAGCGTATCTTCGGGATTAGGGGGCAAACCTATTAATGTTGGATAATAACGTGAAACAATCGCTAATGCAATAACAATAACCGTTATCGGAATTGATACAATCATTACGATTAATATGATTTGACGTTGATTCATCGATTCGAAATATCCTCAATATAGAACTTTCTTAATGCAATTTCGTTAAGTTCCTCGGTTTCATCTTTATTTAAATCAGCCATATATACTTGTTTTTGCTTATCTTTCAGCTTTTCGAGGATTTTTTCTTCTTTCATGGCTTCCGTTAACTTTTGCCGCTTGACGTTTTCAATCTCGAGAAGCTGTACTCTGTCGTTTTCAAGTTTTTTAATTTCGTTTTTAACGAAATCCTTATGATAATAATCTGCTTGCAAGTTTGCTGCCGGAGTTTTACCCTTTTTGGCTTTCATCAACGAATCAAGATATTCCGAACGCTCTTCGATGTTTTTTTCTTTAGCCAGCCTCAAATTGACAATTGTCATCAAATCCTGGCGGGCTTGTTGGGCGCGGAATGTCTTGATTTTGAGCAAAGGCTCGAGCCTGAATGAAAATTTCTTTGGCATATTAATCAGTCAATTATTAAACTTGCCATTTGCAAAACAGTGTCTTCGAAAGCAGCAGCATCGCTTATTCCCTGCTTTAAAAAAGCATTGATTCTATCGATATTCTTGATTGCTTTATCAATTTTTGCGCTTGCTCCTTTTTGATATGCGCCAACACTTATCAAGTCTTCCGTTGAGCGGTAAATCGCCATTAAGTCTTTAATTTCTTGAGCTTTGGCTGCATGCTCCTTCGAAACGACATCTTTCATAATTCTACTGATGCTTTCGAGAACGTCGACAGCCGGATAATGCCCTAAGGTGGCCAAACGTCTTGACAATATCACATGCCCGTCCAAGATTCCGCGTGTTGCATCAGAAATCGGCTCGTTGAAATCGTCGCCTTCGACCAGCACCGTATAAAGCGCTGTTATTGAGCCTGATATTGATGTTCCGGCGCGTTCCATCGTCTTTTGCAAGAGTGCAAAAACCGATGGGGTATAGCCCTTGGTTGTTGGCGGCTCGCCGATTGTCAATCCAACTTCGCGCTGAGCCATGGCTAACCTCGTCGCCGAATCCATCATCAACATTACATTTAAGCCTTTGTCGCGGAAATATTCGGCAATTGTTGTTGCTACCAATGCCGCCTTGACTCTGACGAGCGAAGGCGCATCGCTTGTGGCGACAACAACGATTGAACGTTGCAAACCTTCATCGCCAAGGTCATTTTCGATGAATTCGCGAACTTCTCTGCCGCGTTCGCCAATAAGCGCAATCACGTTAATATCGGCAGAAGTGTTGCGCGCAATCATGCCTATCATCGTCGATTTGCCAACCCCGGAACCTGCGAAAATTCCAATTCTTTGTCCCTTGCCGAGCGTAATTAGCCCGTCGATTGATTTTATCCCAGTTGCAACCGGTTCGGTAATTCTTGCTCGAAACAATGGATTCGGCGGTTGAGCAATAACTGGGCGTTTCTCGCTAAAAGCGATTTTGCCTTTGCCGTCAATCGGTTCGCCCAAACCGTCGAGTATTCTGCCAAGAAGCATATCGCTGATTCCAATGCTCAAAGGTGCACCGGTGGCGACGATTTCCATCCCCGGCGAGATTTCGTTCAATTCGCCGAGAACCATTGATAAAATTCTGTTGTCGCGAAAACCGACTATTTCTGAGCGCGAAACGATGCGCCCGCTTTCGTCAACAAGGTTGCATACCTCGCCAATAGGGGCTTTCGGACCGTCGCTTTCGATAACGAGTCCGATGACTTTTTGAATTCTGCCGCTCCTCTGCAAGGTGTTTGCAATACTGAGCTGTTCGGAATATTTTTTACGAATTTTGTCGGCGCTAAGCATTGCCATAGCTTTCGATGTCTTCGGAAATTTCCTCGATACTCTTTTGAGATTGTTCGTCGAGCGCTTTTCTCAAAAGTCCCAATTGAGTCGAAAGCCTAGCGTCGACTAAACCAGCCGATGTTTCCAAAATGCAGCCCATGGGGTCTATCGTATCGTCGGCAATGATTTTGACGCTATTTATTAATTCATTATCAGTAAAGAGTTCGCTTTTTGATGTGGTTAATGTTTCGACGTTCATCGGGTGAACGCGAATTTTAAAAACCGTGTTAGCGCCTAATGAACGAATAGCTTTTGCCGCTTGTTCTATCACAATTTTGGAATTATGAGATATTTCATGTTCGAGTATCTTTTCGGAAAGCATGATAGAAAGCTCGATAATCGATTCCTCGAAATCTTTAATTTCTTTGTAGTATTGGTTTCTGAAGTCTTTTATAACCGAATCGATATTACGAATCCAATCCTGTTGCTTTTGAATTTCGACTTCCAAAGTCGAGCGAACGATGTTTTGTCCGTCGACAAAACCTTTGTCGTAGGCGGATTGCACTTGCTGGCGAACTTCATCGATTGGTATAGCATCTTCGGGAATTTTTTCGAGGGAAATTTGGATTGGCTGATTTGCGTTTGAAATAGTAAACTCTTCGGTGAAAACCGGCTTGGTATATACTATTTTAGTAATCGGTTTAGCTAAATCCTCGTCGATAAGGAAATCATCTGCCAATGATTCAAGCATTGATTCATCAAGTTCGGCGTCTTCGACATAGTTTTCGTATTCGCTTGCTTTGATGATTTCAATCCTTTGCAGAGGTTTCTTTAATTTTAGTCGTAATCCCGGCATTATAATATAAGTATTTTTAAACAAAAATATCTTCCTTGCCCGAACCGCCAATGGCGATTTCTTCCTGTTCCTCAAGCTTTTTAATAACGTCGACAATACGCATTTGAGCGGCTTCCACTTCTTTTAGTTTTACCGGTCCCATAAACTCCAATTCTTCTTTGACGACGGCTGCGGCGCGCTCGCTCATGTTTTTGAAGATTTTTGCGCGGACCTTATCATCCGTAACCTTGAGCGATAAAGCTAAATCGCGCTTGTCCACATCACGCAAAATCCTTTGTATGCCCTTGTCGTCTATCAACACAATGTCTTCGAAAAGGAACATTAGGCGCTTGATTTCCGTCGATAAGCCGTAGTCCTTCTCTTCGATGTTTTCGAGCATTGCCTTGGCGTTTGCGTTGTTGCTTTTATTCAGAATATTGGCTACAAGCTGGGCGCCGCCGGCTGCAGCAAGGTTTTGCGATAGCGTTGTTTCCGCAATTTGGTCGACAACGTATTCAATCTGGGAAACAAGGGCAGGGGAGACTTTGCCTAGTTTTGCGATACGCATGACGGTGTCGGCGCGAAGCTGCTCGTTGAATTCGCTGATAACTTCGGCTGATTGGTCTGGCGGCAAGTGTGAAAGAATCAATGCAATGGTTTGGGGATGCTCTTTCGAAAGAAAGCTAGCAAGTTGCTGAGGGTCTGCTTTTTTGAGAATATTGAAACCCCGAACTGTCGTTAAAACCCTTATTTTTTCAATTATCTCTCGCGCTTTATCCAAACCATAGCTCTTTTCGAGCAACATTTGAGCAAATTCAATACCGCCCTCAATCATAAAGTTTTGAGCAGTCATTAGCTGATAGAACTCGTCGATAACATCTTCGACAATATTAGAACTAAGGTCTTTCAAACTGGTGATTTCAATTGCAATTTGCTCGACTTCCTTCATGTCGAGTTCTTTAAAGACCTTCGACGAAACGTCCACGTCGAGCGACATAAGCAGTATTGCCGCTTTTTGTTTACCGGTTAATTGGTCAGCCCTTGTTATCTTGTTTTTCATATCGAATCAGTCATTTTTTTATAATTGATGTCATAGACTATTACGATAAAAACCCTTTGTTTATTGCATCAGAATTTGAATGAGCGTTCGTCATAATCTTGGGATAAAACTGCTCGGATTAAGCGAACTGCTTCACCTGTTTGTTCTTCGAAATATGATTGCACTTTTTCTTTAATTTCCAATTTCATCAAGATTTCCTCGTTCATCTCAGGCGTTACTTCTTCGAGCGCTGCTTTGGCCCTGCTTGCTAGTAGTTCCTTGTCGATTACTTCGTTTTCTTCGAATTCTTCTTCACTGGTTTCAACGCCGAGTTTTTCTCCTTCCAAAAGCAACTGGTCTGGCAGTTCCGTCGGCAAAAGCATCATTTGTTCTTCGCCAAGTTCAATTTCTTCGAGTTCTTCTTCCGCTTCGGCGCTTGCTTCGTCTTCTTCATCGAATTTTACATGTTCGGGCAGCGACATTGCAATTCGCATTCGCTCGTTGAGCGGCTTGGAATGCAGAATCCTATACATGATGAACAGCGTTATAAGGATTAATGCCGCAAGCGCAAAAATCTTAATATATTCAGGGTCTTTCCAAATCGGAATAGGCTGAGCCTCGCTAATTTCATCTTCAAGGAAGCTGGTATCGAATCGGACATTGACGACTGTGATGCTGTCGGAGCGGGTCAAATCCAAACCGACAGAATTGCGGACAACTTGCTCGATTTCCTTCATTTCCTGCTCGGTGCGGGGTATGTATTGCAGCTCTTTTACTCCGTCTTCATGCGTTATTACTTTTGTTGTGCCGTTGACCATGACAGCGATTGATAATCGCTTGATGTTGCCGACTTCTTCGATTTTTCGAGATACGGTTTTCTTTATTTCATAATTTGAAATTGAGTTAGACTGGATGTGGGATTGACCCGAATTCGGGCTGTTAACAATAACTGCTGCTTTCATACGGCTTGTGTCGCCATAGGAAGAATTTAATACCGTATCGCGCGTTGCAAGCTCATCTTTTATTTGCTGTTCGCTTCGTATTACTTGCCTTTGTGGGTCATAATCGGTTACAGTTGAATCAAGTTGGGTGAAATCCAATTCTGCATTGACACGGACCTCGCTGTTGCCTTGCCCGAGAACCCCGTCGAGCATGGATTGGACTTTACTTGCAAGATATTGTTCTACTTTGACTTGTTGGTCATGCTGAGTCGAAGAAAGCCCTGTTATGGAATTAATATCGTTAGGTTTCTCCGATAGTATTTTTCCTTTTTGGTCAATCACAGTAACCAGAGCGGGATTCAAGCCTTCCACACTATTTGCGACAAGATTTTGGATGCCGGCCACGCTCGATTTCGTAAGCATTTTGCCTTGCTGCAAGTGCAGTGTTACAGATGCGGTCGGTTCTTTTTGGTCTTTTTCGAAAAGGGCTTTTTCTGGAATTACGATGTGTACTCTAACGTTTTTAACCTCGTCCAAAGATTTGATTGTGCGTGCCAATTCACCTTCAATAGCACGTCGGTAGTTTACTTTTTGAACAAATTCGCTCATGCCGAGATTGGTCTTGTCGAACAATTCATAGCCGACGACGCCGGTTTCTGGCAATCCTTCCTTTGCTAGGTTTATTCGTGTTTCATATAATTTCGATTTATCTATTAGAATTGTCGAACCATTGTCCTTCAATTCGTATTTGATATCTTGCTCTTTGAGTTTGTCGATTACCTTCGATGCTTCTGCGCCTTCCATGTCGCTGTAAAGCACCGCCATTTCAGTTTTTTTCGAAGAAGCGGCTAATACAAATACTAATAAAAGCAAAACCAAACCCACTCCGCCGATTATACTTGCTTTTTGGAGTTTGTTCAGCTTGCCGAAAAATGTTTTAAATTGCTCTAAGAGTAATATTTTAGCCATAAGTATTCAATTAAGTTTGGGTAAAAAAACATCGTCAATTATACCATTTCAAAGTAAGAAGCCCAGTTGCTCAGACTTGCATTCTTAGAATCTCGTGATACATATCTACAAACTTATTACGCATTTCGACAAGGAGTTGGAAACTGGTTTTCGCTTTTTCGGAAGCTATCATTACGTCATGAATGTCCACCGGCTCGCCTTTGAGCATTTTTTCTGTCATGTCGCCGGATTCTTTTTGAAGGGCGTTGACATCTCGGACAAATTCCCCGAGAGTATCGGTAAAGTTGTTTGTGCGGGTTTCCTTCGGTTCTTCTTCGCTTATATTGCGAAGTTTCGGCAAGTATTGCTTTGTGGATTCAATATTCGAAATCATATAAATCCTTTTATATTAAGTTCATCCTTGAACGATTGCTTGGTTTTTAAAAATTACGTCTTTAATATTTTACTTATTATTTCTTAATTCAAGTTCAAATTTAGAATAAATCATTCCAAAATACCTTCAATCAAAGTCAAAAAACCGTCAATTTATTTTAAAATACATTCAATTAAAGTCAAAAAACCGTCAATTTATTTTAAAATACCATCAATTAAAAT
>CAYLSY010000013.1:0-16186 GCA_964386275.1 uncultured Hyphomicrobiales bacterium | reverse complement strand
AAGGAAAAAGCTATTAGATACCGAAAAGAATCCGTTTTTTCAACATAGTCAAATGCGTTTATTCCTTGCTATTCGCAATGGCGAGCCGGTCGGTAGAATAGCTGCTTTAACTAATGAAAACCATAATAAAACACACAATGACCGAACGGGCTTTTTCGGCTTTTTTGAATGCGAAAACGAACAAGAAACCGCTAATAGATTGTTCGAAGCGGCTGAAATATGGCTCGCAAGCATGAATAAAAATAAAATAATCGGCCCGGAAAATCCATCGATGAACGACGAAATAGGATTGCTTATCGACGGATTCGAGACTCCGCCAATGTTGTTAATGACTCATAATCCCCGTTATTATATAGAGTTAATCGAAAACGCCGGTTACCGCAAAGCAAAAGACCTCTACGCCTATGGCTTAACGCCGGAATTTGCAACAGAAAAGCTGAAACGTTTGAAAGACATAGTTCAGCAGCGGCATAATTTTAAAATTCGTTCGGTTCGTCTTAAGGATAAAAAGGGTTTAATCGAAGATATTAAAATATTAAAGCATATCTATAACGAAGCATGGGTACCGAATTGGGGATTCGTCAAATGGACAGATGCCGAATTTGAAGTTTTGTCGAAAGATTTAAAACTGATTGCACGCGAAGAGTTCTCTTTAATCGCTGAACATAACGGCAAACCGGTTGCAATGGCTATTGCGTTGCCGAATATCAACGAATGCCTTATTCATAACAAAAGTGGCTCTACACTCGGCGCATATTGGCATTTGTTGACTAAACGAAATAAAATCAAATCTTTTAGAATTATAGCGCTTGGCGTTTTGCCGGAATACCAGTTAACCGGTGTCGACTCCGTGTTATATTATGAAATTGGCAAAAATGGCTTGCTACATGGAATTAAATTCGGCGAAGCCTCGTGGGTTTTGGAAGACAACGTGATGATGAACCGTAGCTTGAAGCAAACGCTAAATGCTGAAGTATATAAAACTTACAGGCTGTATGAAAAAGATATTGAGTTTTATTAGCAGTTTTTATTTAATTCAATGAAGACACTATTTACAGAGCAGGTGGCGATTGCCACTTTTTAAAGCGTAAACGATGTGAATTAAAAGAAATATGTGCATAATTAAAATTATACTCATATTTCTTTTAGTTTATATTATTTTATGTTATAAAAGTTTCTATTACCGCATCGTTTGTCATGATTTTATTTCCAAATAATTCGTAAATTTGCAATTATTATTAATAATTAAAGTATAAAATGGATTAAATATGAAAAAAGAGAAAGAAACAAAATCGGCTAAACCAATAAATAAAGCGACTAAAATTCCGCCCAAAAACATGAAAGGCAAATTCGACGAAGTGCCGGGTAAATACTGCGTTCGCGATATTTCGTTGGCTGACGATGGTTTCAAGCTGATAGACTGGGCAGAATCCCGTATGCCTGTTCTGATGGAACTCCGAAAGAAATACAGCCGCACCAAACCCTTCAAAGGTTATAAAATTGCAGGCTGTCTGCATGTTACAAAGGAAACCGCAGTGCTTATCAGAACATTTGCCGCCGCCGGAGCGGAAATTTCTTGGTCGGGCTGCAATCCGCTCTCGACGAACGACGCCGTCGCCGCAGCGCTTGCCAAGGAAGGTCATTCGATTTTTGCTTGGTACGACAACGGACCGGACTTCTATTGGTGCATCGAACGAACTATCGACATTCAGCCCCATCTAACGCTCGACGACGGCTGCGACCTAATCAACACCGTCCACGAAAGATACATTGACTTAGCTAAAAACCACATTATTGGCGGAACTGAAGAAACAACTACCGGTATCCATCGCTTAAAGGCACGCGCCGCTGAAAATCAACTGTTCTACCCTGTCTACGCAGTCAACGACATGGAAACCAAATGGGATTTCGACAACGTCTATGGCACTGGTCAATCGACGCTTGATGGCATAATCCGCGCCACATCGGTGCTTCTGGCAGGCAAGAATTTCGTCGTTGCCGGACACGGTCATTGCGGCTCTGGCGTTGCCAAGCGCGCTAAAGGCATGGGCGCAAACACGATTTGCACTGAAATCAAAGCTACTGCTGCTTTGAAAGCGATTCTCGAAGGACACGAAGTTATGCCGATGGACGAAGCCGCAAAAATCGGCGACATTTTCGTTACCGCCACCGGCGTGAAAGACGTCATCCGCAAGCAGCATTTCCTTGCAATGAAAGACGGCGCAATCATTTCGAATACCGGACATTATGACGTCGAAATCAATATCCCAGAGCTGGAATCCATTTCGAAATCGAAACGCACAATTCGTCCGAATTGCGAAGAATATATTTTGAAGAACGGTAAGAAGATTTACTTGCTGGCTCAGGGGCGCCTTGTCAATCTCGCCGCTGCCGAAGGGCATCCCTCGGAAGTTATGGATATGTCGTTCGCCAACCAATTCATGTCGCACCTGCGCTTGGTCGAACTGCATAAAAAAGGCATAAAACTTCCGCTCGATGTCATCGACTTGCCCGTCGAACAGGACGAATTTGTCGCCACTACAAAGCTGAAAGCCTTGGGCGTCGGTCTCGACGTTTTGACCGCCGAACAAAAAGCGTATATGGAAGATTATAACGCAGGAACGTAAGATAGTAATAAGTTATGAGTTATGAGTTATAAGTTTTGAGTTTATAAGTAATTATCGTCATTCAGAGTTTATAACCATCGGCGCTTCGCTTGATGGCAAAATAATGCAACGACATCTTTTTCCCACTTTGCAAAAGGGGACAGGGAGATTTTAAAATATAATTTACCTTTTTAAAGCACCCACTGTAAAAGATGTCATTAATAAAGTAGCGATGTCAAGTCTGCCATTATGATGCAAAAATAGATGCTTCGCTCTGCATGACGCCCAAAAAGTATCAACGAATAAATTCATAATCTTTTATGATTAAACGAGACTTAACATAAGAAGCATTAGTAAATCATTGTAATCAATCAAATAAAATAAATCTCAGTTCGAACAAAGAAAATATTTTTCCAAATACTAAAAACATATTGAAATGAAGTCAGAATCGCTCAGTTCAAAGCAGCAAAAAAGCGCAATTGGCGCAAAGCAGGACAAAACCGTAAAGACGGCAGGAAGCTCGATTCTTTCGAAAGCGCCGAAGAAGGTCATTTGGGATTTCCCGCTCCAAAAGCAGAATTTCATCATTCTCGGTATCGGTGCCGCCGTTATTATTATTGGCTTTTTGCTGATGTCCACAGGAATGACAAACGAACCGTCATTGCCCGAGGGGAAATGGAACAGTCCGGTTGCAATCGTCATAGCTCCGATAATGCTTTTGCTCGGCTATTGCGTAATAATACCATACGCAATTCTCAAGATTTTCCGAAATAAGGATAAACAAAACGAGGCTCAAAACAATCAATAATTCTTTCGATAGCGACGCCAAACCCATCTTGCAAACTCGCGCTGGGTATGTAGCAATCGTCGGTTTGCCTAATGCGGGCAAGTCAACGCTAATGAACAAGCTAATAGGCGAGAACCTATCGATTGTTACCGACAAGCCTCAAACAACAAGAAAGCGTGTTCTCGGCATTCACACTTGCGAAAACGTGCAGATTGTCTTTATCGACACCCCCGGCGCATTGAAGCCGCGTTACGAACTCCAGCGCAAGATGATGGAGTATTTTCGTAACTCATTGGCAGAAGCCGACGCAATTTGCCTGCTGATTGAAGCGCAGAAATTCGATTTAAACGAAATTGCCGAAGGCGGCTTGCTCGAAGAGCTTAAAATGACGAAAAAGCCGATTGTGGCTGTGTTGAACAAAATCGACTTGTTGGCAGACGTCAAACAAACGCTGCCTATGATTGATGGTTTGTCGAAATTAGGTGCTTTCTCGGACATTGTGCCAGTATCGGCGCTGAAAGAGGCATCGCTCGAACGTTTAATCGGAATTTTTGAAAAATACATGCCCGAATCCGAGTTCTATTATGATTCGGAATATATAAGCGCGCAACCGGAAAAGTTCTTCGTTTCGGAAATCATTCGAGAGTATGTGTTCAAGCAATTTCGCGAAGAAATTCCGTATTCGACTGAAGTTACTGTACGGCAATTCAAAGAAAGACACAAAGGTAAATGGTATATCGCCGCCGACATAGTATTGGAGCGGCAAAGCCAAAAAGTAATTGTTGTCGGTGCCAACGGCGAGTCGGTCAAACGAATCGGAGAAGCTGCGCGGCAAGACATTGAAAAGTTCCTATCGGCTGAAGTATATCTTGATTTATTTGTGAAGGTTCGCCCTAAATGGCGGTATAATAAAAACATGTTGAAGAATTTCGGTTATTGAAATATGAGAGCTATTATCCCCGTCGCCGGCGTCGGCACTCGCTTGCGGCCTCATACATACACGTTGCCGAAAGTGCTGCTGAACGTTGCGGGCAAACCAATTTTAGGGCACATCCTCGATTCACTACTCGAACAAAACATAAACAGCGCAACAATAGTTACTGGACACATGGGAAATCTTGTGCAGAACTATGTTCTTAAAAATTACAACATGGATATATGCTTCGTAAGCCAAAAGGAATCGCTCGGACTCGGTCATGCAATTTGGACTGCTGCCGAAACCTTCGACGGCGACGAGATACTAATAATACTCGGCGACACGATTTTCGACATGAACCTATCAGCCATGATTAACAAGGATTTTTCTTCGATTGGCGTAAAAAAAGTCGAAGACCCGCGACGTTTCGGAGTTGTTGAGCTTTCGGCTGAAGGATTTGTGGAAAGATTTGTGGAAAAACCCACATCGTTCATTTCAGACTTAGCAATTGTTGGTTTATACTATATTAAAGATTCGAACTTGCTTAAAAAGGCGCTCGAAGACTTAATCAATTTCAATATAAAAACTAACGACGAATTCCAGCTTACTGACGCTTTGCAAATCATGTCCAGCGAAGGTATGCGATTTTATGCTGTTCAGGTTGACGGTTGGTATGATTGCGGGAAACCGGAAACTCTATTGGAAACAAACCGATTTTTACTCGATAAAACTAAATGTGTCGCAAATCCAAGCTCTGCTGTATTGATTCCGCCGGTTTATATTGCGCCGGATGCCGTTATCGAAGCCTCCGTAATTGGTCCATATGCAACGGTAGCCAACGGCGCACGCGTCCGTTCGAGCATCATACGCAATTCGATTATCAGCGACGAAGCCGAAGTGGATTCATCTTTACTCGAAGATTCGATTATCGGGAATAATGCGCTTGTGCGCGGTCGATTCAATATTTTAAACGTCGGCAATTCAAGCGAAATTAATTTTATGTAAATCTCCTATTCAGACCAGATGGATACATTTAAAAAGTTTATAAAAGACTATACTCAGACAGAACTTGAAGATATTTTCGAAAAAAGCGGTTTCCATCGATACAGAGCCAGACAAGTATGGCGTGATGTTTTCCATCGCAGGGCTTGCGATTTCGATTCTATGTCATCGCTTCCGAAGAAGCTGCGGGCATATCTAAACAATAATTTCCAACTTAATTCTCTTGAATGTTTAGCAAATAAAAAGTCTTCCGACGGCACAATTAAATATTTATTCAGTCTTTTTGACAATGAATCAATCGAAGCGGTTCTAATTCCCGACGCTAAAAATACCGAAAAATCGGCTGATGTGTTGAAATACACTCTTTGCGTTTCAACACAAGCCGGATGCGCTTTGAATTGCACGTTTTGCGCAACCGGAAAACTTGGTTTCAAGCGCAATTTAACAACTTCCGAAATAATTGAGCAGTATTTTTTAGCTGAAAAATTATCTGGCGGAAAAATCACAAACATTGTTTACATGGGCATGGGCGAGCCTTTGCTCAATTACGAAAATGTTATAAAATCAATACGTTTGCTGACTGACATCAAGGCAATAGCTCAATCCAAAATAACAGTATCCACAGCCGGAATAGCTCCTGCAATTATAAAACTTGCCGCCGAAGGACTCAAAGTGAAACTTGCTATATCACTCCATGCAACTGACAACGCAAATCGTAAAAAATTGATTCCCATCGCCTCGAAATACGGGATTAAAGCGCTGCTCGAAGCAGCCGAAGCGTATTACCGCGCCACTCGTCAGCCAATTACTTATGAATACATACTCTTCGAAGATTTTAACGATACGCCGGAGGATATTCGCCGTTTGATTAAGATTTCACGCCGTGTATCATCGAAAATAAATCTTATTAAGTATCATGATATCGCTTTTCTGCCTTTGACGGGTATGGCTGCGGAATTGCGGGGTGCGTCGCTCGTAAGTATCAAGGGTTTTATTTCCGAGCTGGAAAAAGCCCACGTAAGGGTGTTTCAGCGCACCTCGAGCGGTTTCGATATCGATGCTGCATGCGGGCAGTTAGCGCTTTCGAAAAGACAAAGCTTGTTTTAAAATTTTGAGCTAAATCCTCCAAAAAAAAGCAAGTTGAGTATGCCAACTCATGAATAATTCATGTTTAATTCTATTAACTGTATTGGCTCTATCTATGCCCTAAAGCCATAAGCCGTTGCGGCGATAACGTCTTTTCGACAAGTTCCGCACCGAGCCTTTCCGTTAAAAAGGCACGGAAATCGCTTCTACCGCTTGTTTTATACTCATAGACCAACTCTTCTGCCTTCCTGTAGCCGATTTCAGGCAAAAAAGCGGTTGCAATTGAAATGTTCGAATTAAAATGACTGCTGCAGACAGCTTCGTTGGCCGTAATGCCTTCAATATGCTTTGCCAGCATCAGATTCGTATTAATCAGTATGTCAATTGAATTAAGTATAGAATCTGCAATCAGCGGCATATACTCATTAATTTGCAACGTGCCGAGCGAAGCGGACATTCCGATTATCCAATCGGCGCTTTGCACCTTGAGAGATGCAATTATGGCAGCTTCGAGAATCACCGGATTGATTTTTCCCGGCATGATTGAAGAACCTGTCTGCACCGACGGAAGCGAAATTTCTTCGAAATAGTGCAATAATCGCAAATCTAAAGCAATTTTCATAATATTAGTGGCATTTGCCTTGAGCATGCCCGACGCTTCGACAAAAACATCCGCATTCGCGGTTGCATCCATAACCTGCTCGGAGCGCGAAAGTCCCAAGCCAGTAATTTGCCGCAACTTTTCGATAACAAGAAAAATATATGCTCGCGGCGCCGTCAGCCCGGTGCCGACTGCAGTGCCGCCAATATTGACCACTCTCAGCCGCTCTTCACTTTTAAATGTCCGCCAGCGGTCGCGTGCTACGGCGTCGGCAAATGACGCGAACTGAGCGCCAAGCGTTATTGGGACTGCATCTTGCAGTTCTGTTCGACCAATAGTAACAATGGACGAAAACTCCTTTTCCTTGCATTGCAGGGCGCTCTGGAACTTTGCTGCAGCATCGCTCAACTCGCGAAAGCCGCTGATGGCGGCTATTTTTAGGGCTGTTGGGTATACATCGTTCGTCGATTGGTGCATATTGACATGTTCAATCGGGTGAATAAAGTCGTATTCTCCCTTGTTCTTGCCATAGAGTTCAAGCGCTCGGTTTGCAATTACCTCATTGATATTCATGTTGGTCGATGTGCCTGCACCGCCTTGCAAGGCATCGAGCGGAAACTCACCATCGAATTTTCCTAAAATTATCTCATCGCAAGCAGTTTCGATGACTTGACTCAGCTCATAGGACAGAAAGCCGGTTTCGGCGTTGGCTAGGGCGCATGCCTTCTTAACTTGAGCCAATGCTTTGATTAACCGCTTGTTGACCGATGCGCCTGATAATTGAAAATTCCGAAGAGAACGCTCTGTGTGAATACCCCAATATTTATTGCCATCAACTTTCAACGTGCCGAGCGCATCGTTTTCAAGCCTATATTCGCTTATGCTATTGCTACTCATTTCATTCCTTGGATTTCTTTTTCTATTATAAAGGAAAATGAAATAATTTTAATTATGCACATATTTCTTTTATTTCACACAGTTTACACTTTAAAAGTGGCAACCGCCACCTTATAACATATAAAAATGAAATAATGCTAATAATGCGCATGTATTTTTAAAACCACGTTGTTTTAAGATTGAAAAGTGTCAACCGCCACATTTATTGTCTTTTTCCTAAAATGTATCGAATCGCCCCATTCGTTCAGCCCAACGGTTCTTCCGACGGATTTCACTCTCGAAACCAAGCATTCGAAGCACATATCGGTAGATTCTTCGGTGCAGGGTTTGCCTTCGTATAATAAATACTTGTTCCTTACAGCCAAAGGAGTCGCCTGCGGCATGACAACATTTGCGCCGTATCGCAAACCTTCTTCGCGACCGAGCGGGTCAAGAGCCTGCAAAGCTGTTGTCGAAGCGATATTGACATCTTTCAGATACAAACGTGTTACGGCAATCATCTTCAATGCCATTTGGAAATTATAATTTGATTTCTGCTGATTCTCATCCATGAATGAACACATAGGCGTGGCATGGTGAGTGATATATGGCCCCATTCCTATCATATCGGCATCAATCTCTTTGAAAAACATAATATCCGATGCCAGATCCTCGATGGTTTGTCCGGGAATGCCTATCATTACTCCTGTTCCGAGCTGGAAACCAGCAGCCTTCAAGTCTTTTAGGGCTTGCAGCCTTGTTGCATATTGTTGCTCAGCGGGATGAATCTTGGCAAACAATTTTGGGTTACTCGCTTCGATTCGAAGCAAGTAACGATGAGCTCCGGCGTTAAACAAACGTTGATAATTATCGAAAGTCTGCTCGCCGACAGACAATGTAATGCCTAAACCTTCGGGAAGCGCTGCACTGCGGGACTTAGTCTTTATTTCGGTAATAATTTCTGTTAAAAAAGCAATAAAATTGTCGTCGCGCCGCTCGCCGGACTGCAAAACCAAAGAGCCGTAGCCGATTTCAGCACAATACATTGCTGAATCGACGATTTCTTTTCTGCTTAGAGTATAACGGGTTAAATCCTTATTGCTTCGTCGGATTCCGCAATAAAGGCAATCAAGTGTGCATACGTTCGAAAACTCGATTAACCCGCGGAAGTATACATTATCGCCGCTGTGGCGCAGCATCGTTTCATAAGCGGCAACTCTTAGCTGCTCCAGCTCTGTATGGTCTTCGATTGAAAGCAAGCGAATCAAATCATCCTTGTCGAATTTTTCTTTATTGAGGATTTTTTCTAATGTCATGTGAAAATATGTAAGTTTCAGTAAAATTTTCTAATAATATTGCCGTTCATTTATTGTAATAACGTAATTTTGAATAAAAGATTTTTCATTTATTTAAAAGGTGGCGCTTGTCGCTTTTCAAGCGAAAACGTGTTGATTGAAGATACAAGCGCATAATTCTTAATTAATTCATTTTTCCCTTAATTAATTCATTATTTCTTTGTTATTGAGTATGGAAGAGAAAATAAACGAAATTCAAAATATTAATGTTGGCATACCAACTGCCGACAATCCCGACGACCTTGCCCAGCAATTCATGGCGTTTAATGAAATTGTCAAACTTCTGCGCATGTATTGCCCTTGGGACCGCAAGCAGACCAACCAAAGCATTGCTTATCTGCTGATTGAAGAGACATACGAGTTGCTCGACGCAATTGAAAATTCGGATGACAAGGAGTTTTCTAAGGAACTTGGCGATATTCTACTGCATGTCGTCATGCACGCAATAATGGCAGAAGAGCGTGGCGCTTTTAACATGGTGGACGTTCTTAAAAAAATTCAGCAGAAGATGATTTATCGTCATCCGCATGTCTTCGGCGATGTGCAGGTGAACGGAACCGGCGACGTCTTGGCGAACTGGGAAGCCCTCAAAATGAAAGAAGGACAAAAGTCGATACTTCAAGGCGTTCCAAAAGCATTGCCGGCGCTGCTGCGAGCGCAGCGCATTCAGCATAAAGTATCGAATGTCGGTTTCGACTGGGACAACCGCGCCGATGTTTGGAACAAGGTCGAAGAAGAACTCCATGAGCTTCGAGCTGAAATAAACGCAGGCAACTTGGCAAATGCAGAAATTGAACTCGGCGATTTCTTTTTCTCCTTGGTCAATGCCGCCAGATTCGAAGGCATAGTCGCCGAAGAAGCACTGCAGAAAACAAATAACAAATTCACAAATCGCTTTCAATATATTGAGCAGCGAGCCGTCGAATTAGGTAAGAGTTTGAAGGACATGACTCTCGCTGAAATGGATGTACTTTGGGACGAAGCGAAAAAGCACTAGATATATTTCTATTATAAAGAAAAATGAAATAATTTTAATTATACGTATATTTCTTTTAAATCAAATTGTTTACGCTTGAAAAGTGGCAACCGCCACCTTAAAGAGCTTGAAGCGGAACATTATTTCCCTGTGATACTTGTTCCTTCAATGTTTTTTCAATTACTTAGCGTATAATAAAAATTTTAATGAGGATTCATTTTACAATTATTCTTAATAAAATTATATGGTGGAAACAACATTTGATTCAACAAAAAAGCGGCTTGACGAAATAGAGTCGGAACTCGAATCGTTATCGCTTAAACGCCGCCAGCTCAAAGAAAAATGGGAGAGCGAAAAGCGTTTAATTGCAGAAATCGGTTCGGTGAAATCCGAAATCGAACAAAAAAGAACAGCCGCCGAAGAATATGAACGTCAGGGCAATTACGACAAAGTGGCAGAAATTCGCTATGGCTCTTTGCTCGAGTTGGAGCGGCGTTTAAAGGATTCCGGCAGCCGCTTGGCAGAAGTCCAAAAGCATGGCAGAATGCTCAAAGAAGAAGTCAGCGCCGAAGACATAGCCGAAGTCGTTTCGAAATGGACACATATTCCCGTCAGCAAGATGCTCGAAACCGAAAAAGCGAAGCTCATCGGAATGGAAGAGCGCATACACAGCCGATTAATCAACCAAAAGGATGCCGTAGCGTCGGTTTCGAACGCAATACGCCGCGCTCGTGCCGGTTTGCAAGATTCGGCGCGCCCGGTCGGCTCGTTCATATTTATCGGCAGCACCGGAGTCGGCAAAACCGAATTGGCTAAAGCTTTGGCGGAATTTCTGTTCGACGACGAAAGCGCAATGGTTCGCATCGACATGAGCGAATATATGGAAAAGCACTCAGTTTCGCGGTTAATCGGCGCTCCTCCGGGTTATGTCGGCTACGACGAAGGCGGACAATTGACCGAAGCCGTGCGTCGCAAGCCTTATTCCGTCGTTTTGCTCGACGAAATCGAAAAGGCGCATCCCGAAGTATTCAATGTGCTGCTACAGGCGCTCGACGACGGCAGGTTGACCGATGGGAAAGGCAGAACCGTTAATTTTCGTAACACTATAATCATAATGACATCGAACCTCGGCACAGAATTGTTTGCCGAGCGGCTCGAAGCATTGACTGACGAAAATCGCGACAAAATAGCGGAAGAAATCAAACCGCATATTATCGCCAAACTGCGTCAAACGATGAGGCCCGAGTTTTTAAACAGAATTGATGATATTATTCTTTTTAAACCTCTTACTCGTAAAGAAATTGAAAAAATTGCCGATTTACAGATTAAGAAACTTTGCTTAAAGCTCGAACAACAAAATATTTCGTTAAAAATAACCGATAGGGCGCTTGCATGGCTCTCGTCAATCGGATTCGATGTAAATTATGGCGCGCGTCCGCTCAAACGTGCCGTTCAAAAATATATTTCCGACCCTTTGGCATTAAAATTGTTGTCAAATGAGTTCATTAGCGGCGACACCGTTATTGTTGATTCAAAACCTAACGGCGAATTTTTCTTTCAAAAATCAAAATGAGAGCGGCTTTCGCATAAGATGGATACAAAAAAGACAAATATTTTACTCCGTAAATTTTCGGAATTGGGACTATATGCTCTTTTTTCCGTTGCGCTCATTATTCTTTTGGCTAAATGTGCGCAACCAATGAAAGTTGAGCGCTTCGACAGCGAAATTACCGCAATCGAAAACCATCGCGCAGTTGCTCACTGGGGTATTAATTATGCCGACACTGTTTTCGTTTCCAGTATTGACAAGGGTTTTGGAGGCTACGACAGTTTGGTCGTGTTCCCAACTGAAGATAAAGAGTATGTGTTGACTGCTTACCAGAAAAAAGATTCGCTTGTTAAAACAATTAAAATCAATGTCTTGCCGGACACTTCGCTTCATAACGCCACAAGCGGCGACTATCTCGAATCCATAACTAAATTGCCCACATCTGCAGTTCAATCGGATTTTTTCGTCGGCTTGGCACACAACGGGGCTGGAGCTAAACCTTCGAGAATGAGAATATTCTCCACTGTTGTGTCTGAACAACAAAAGAGAAGCTATCTAAAAGCGCTTCTGCTTGACGACAAGGGTAATTTTATCTCTGGTATAAATCCTGATATCGATTCGTTAAGTATTATTGTCGAAAGCGCTTGCGGCACGGATAAGATGTATTATCCAGTTTTGGATTTTTCTGAAAGGAACAATACTTGGAAAGACGGCTCGCTTGCATTGGGAGTAATCATAGACAACTCGGCAGGAGCCGTAGCTGCGGGTGATTTGCTCGACGGTATCCACAAATCTTTGTTTTATCTTCAGCCGGGCGATGAATTTATGCTCGGATATTTCAATCAGGATTTGCACTTAGCTATTGATTTAACCAGCGCAGAAAATGCTATCGAGAGTATAAAAAAAATTAAAATACCTGAAAAATCCGGTTTGAACTCGGTATATAAATCTGCATACAAAGCTCTTAAACGCCTTTCACTTTCCAGCGCGCCAAAGAAACAATTGGTCATCGCAACTAGCTTTGCGGATAACTCTTCCGTCATATATACACTTGAAGACGTGTGCAAACTCGCGGGCGAGCTCGGAATACCGATAACTGTAATCGGCATTGGCGACGCTTTTTCCGCTTATTACTTCAAATTGCTCAGCAGCGTTACCGGCGGCGCTTATTATGCTCTTGAAGCTGAAGAATACGAATCTGCCGGCGCTGTTTTATCCGAAATAATTAATGCAAGCAATCACTATTATACATTCTCCGTCCCGTTTTCCGCTCAACCCGCTAAATGCGAAGAACTTAAGCTGAAAGTTGATTTGAATTTCTTCGGTGAATACTTTAGTGATGCTGTTAGCGCAGTAATAAATCCGCCATTGGCATTTTCGCAATATCAATCGCTGGCGCTGTTCGCCGAAGACTCTTCAAATATCGATTCGGTTTTTTACGAGTCGTTGAAATTATTTGCCCAAGTTCTAAAGGATAATCCCGACGAAGAAATTGAACTGATAGGAAACACTTCCCTCGAAGGCAATCGACTCGAAATGACCGAACTATCAAAGCGCAGGGCTGAAGCTGTTCGTAACAAGCTGGTTGAATTCGGCGCCGATAGCGCCAAAATTAGAGTAAAGCCATTCGGCTCATCGAAGCGTGTTTATTTTTTCGAGCAGAATGACTGGCAGCGGCAATTGAATCGTCGAGTTGATATTCGCTGGCTTAATCCAGCTACTTTGCCTTACGAAATTGTTGCAGAAACTGTAACGACCGAAAACGCCGCAGCCGCGAAAGTCGAGAAATGGGAAATGCTTGGAATGAACGCATATTTCGAGCGATATTTCGATGGCGATTACCCATATTACAAAGTAAAAATATGGGGATTCGCTACTTACGACGATGCTGAAGCCGTTCGCATCAAACTGTCGAAAGATTACAGCCGCCGTTTTTCTATTGAATGATTCCAGCCTTTATATGACAAAAGAACAGACAATAAAAGAACTTAGGACGATTCCCGGAGTAGGCATTTCTATCGCCGAAGACCTGTGGAACATCGGCATTAGAAGTATATCAGACCTCGTAGGATGCGACCCCGAAAAACTCTACGAATTATCTAACAATTACGCAGGAGTTGTGCAAGACCGTTGCCTGCTATATGTTTTCCGCAGTTCTGTTTACTTTGCTGAAACTCCTTCGTCGGAACGCGACCCCGAAAAACTAAAATGGTGGAATTGGAAAGACAAGCGATAAAGCAGCGGTTGCCATTAATCAAGCATCAACAATGTGGATTTAAAGAAATATGTGCATATTTAAAAATATTTCATTTTCCTTAACAATAGAAATTCTCAATAGAGTTCTTCTGAATAATAACCTGGGGAAAAAAGAGTGTTAATCCTAACTTGTTCTCGGGCAGCTATCCTTTAAAAACATGCGCCAGTCTTCAAGATGGAATCCGGACAAGTCTTAATAAATCTTGTTCGATATATCAATTGAATATAAAATCATTTTCAAAAATATTTAAATTATTTTTATTTAATAATCGTTATATCATCAAAGAAAGACAACAAACCGCTGATAAACAAATTTTAAGGAACAGCAACACAATGAAAAAACGAGTATTTATCATTATTGCCGCATGTATTGGCATAATAGCAGGGATTCTAATCCAGCCCGTTATCTCTGGGGATAATATCTTGCAGCAAGTCAAAAAATTCGACTATGTTTTAAACACAGCTTTCCGCAATTATGTCGATGAAGTCGATTCGCAAAAGCTGCTCGAGGCAGCTATTAAAGGAATGTTGAATGAACTCGATGTCCACTCTGTATTCATTTCGGCAGAAGAGATGAAAAGGGTTAACGAAGATTTCCAAGCAAGCTTCGACGGTATTGGAGTCGAATTCGATATTGTTAATGACACTTTAACAATCGTCTCGCCTATACCCGGAGGCCCAAGCGAGCAACTTGGCATTCAATCCGGCGATAAAATCATTAAAATCGACGGAGTAAATGCCATAGGTATATCCCGCGCTGATGTTCCCAAAAAGCTCAAAGGTCCCAAAGGAACAATTGTCGAAATAGATATTAAACGCAACGGCGTTAGCGATTTGATACATTACTCGATTACCCGCGACAAAATTCCACTGTTTACTGTTGATGCATCATATATCATTGATGGAACAGATATAGGCGTTGTGTCAGTCAATCGTTTTGCCGCAACAACACATCAGGAACTACTAGAGGCAATGAACAAGTTAAAAGCGCAGGGCATGAAGCGAATGATACTCGATTTGCGCGGCAACCCCGGCGGATACATGAACGAAGCCATCAAAATGGCTGACGAGTTCCTACCTCGCGGCGATACTATCGTTTACACTCGAAGCCGAGTAAAGAGTTTTGACGAAGTCCATATAGCCACAAGCGGACAGCAATTCGAAAAAATGCCGCTAATTGTGTTGATTAACGCAGGTTCGGCTTCTGCCAGCGAAATCGTATCTGGCGCACTGCAAGACCAAGACCGCGCATTGATTGTCGGCGAAACATCATACGGTAAGGGATTGGTTCAGCGTCAATACGAAATCGGCGATGGCTCGGCATTTCGTTTGACTATTTCACGCTACTATACTCCCAGCGGACGCAGCATTCAGCGCCCTTATCAAGACAAAGACAAATACCGTCATCTCGTTGGTCGTTTCGTTTTGGAGGAAGGCTCGTATTTGGAAGACCCCATTGGCAAAATTCGCGCACAAATATCGAAACTAAATGAAAAGGAAAGCGACAACAAAATTAATATCGACTCTTTGCCATTGTATCAGACCCGGCACGGACGCACAGTTTTCGGTGGCGGAGGCATAAATCCTGACTTCATCATCAAAAGCGACACTATTACTCAATTTAGCGCTAAAATCCGAAACAAAGACGTTTTCTATGCTTATACCGATTCATATTTGCAAGGCAAAGGTAAATCAATTAAAGCAAAGTATGAAAATAATTTTTCTGATTTTCTCAGAAATTTCCATGTTAGTAATGATATGATGAAGGATTTTCGCGCTTTAGTCGAATCCAAAGGTATTGAATGGGACGAGGCATCCGCCAAAATCGACGATGATTACTTCAGAATTATTATTAAAGCAAATATAGCACGTTCGATTTGGGACCGCAGCAAAATGCTCCAAGTCATCTCATATATGGACAAGCAAATGCTCGAAGCAATGAAACTATTTCCTGCAGCAGAAAAACTGTCGATGATGAAGTAAACCAAAGTATTTATTATAATTATATATATAAAAAACCTTCCGGTGTGTCCGCCGGAAGGTTTTTTTTGTCTATTGTGTTAATCCCACAATGTGGGTTCATTTTTCTTTATAGTAAGAAAATTAAGGGAAATTGAGCACTAGTTATCTTTGAATTTGAATGTTGAACACAAACATTTTTACTGCTGTGAGAAGA
>CAYLSY010000012.1:0-16971 GCA_964386275.1 uncultured Hyphomicrobiales bacterium | reverse complement strand
GTTTTCAAATCTTTATTACTTTTTGATGGAATAAATCTTTTGTTTTGTAGTCAATTGCTTAAGTTTTACTATTATTTTAAATTAAAAATTAGATATAAAGTAACCAAAAGATTCTACTGCCACTGTTTCAATCCGTTTATTTAATTAAGCTGATTAATTATTCTTTTTTGTTCAAGTGTCTTGAAGCAATTTCTTATTTAAATCTCGCTTAACCCTAAAAAAATTATTGTACTTCGAATGATTTATTGAAAATCTGTGTAACATTTCAGTAATTACTTTGTTATTGCTATAAATGAAATTTCCAAACTTTTTTTGTATCATGTGGTGGTGCAGCCGCTTTTCATACATAGGCAAATTAAACATAGAAATTTATAAGTAATAAAAAAATTGTATTTACTTTACCGTTGAAAAAGATAACGTTAAAACAATCCTTGCATTTTCTATTGCTTTTTTGAAAATATTGAAGATTTAGAGAAATACCTTGAAATATCATTCTGGCTACAGCGAAGAATCCATAATGTATTATACATATGCTCAAGAATGGATTTTCCTCTATGTCCAGTTAAGATTGCATGAGTGTAATTATTATAAATTCTTTCAATTAACACTTTTATACTTATTAATTTTCGGGGAGTTTCAATGAAAAACAAATTTGTCTCACTTATTTATGTAATCTGCTTTTGCGCAATTACATCCGTTCCTGCTTACAGCCAGCTAAGCGGGACTTATACCGTTGGCACAGGCGGAGATTTCTCAACGCTTCGTGATGCGGTAACAGCTCTTATGACAGGCGGCTCTACCAGTGATGTTGTTTTTAATGTAATTAGCGATATCAACGAAGGTTCTGGAGAAATCAATATTTTACCATGGTCAAACAGCCAGTACTCATTAACCATTAAACCTCAAGGAGGTAATTGGAATATTTCTGGCAGTATTCCAGCTAATGGCAACGGCACAATTTCTTATGCTCCATTTATTTGCGTAAGAGGCGCTGATAATATTACATTTGGTGATACTACTGGAACTTACAGGCTCGGTATAAAAAACGAATCAGTAAATACAAGGACTTATACTGGAACGCTTATTTTAAAGAATCTTACTGACGATGCTTTACAAACGGATGGTCCGCAAAATATTTTAATTACTTATTGTAACATATATGCTACTGTTTGGGCAACAACATCTCATCCTGCTATGGGAATAAGAATTGAAGGGAAAAATGCATCAAATATTACCATTTCTCATTGTAATCTTTTCAGAGGTGGTTATGGAATTTATTCTTATGCTTATAATGCAACTTCACCGAATTTAGCTGGTCAAATTAATGTTTTATACAACAATATTGGTGTTGACACGACAGAAGTTGGCCCAAATTTCTTTGGTATTTCCTTGTACTATGCAAATGCGCCAATAATTAAAGGAAATGTTATTCAAAATTTAATATCAAATTATACTTCACCATTGGGTATAGTAGCTCAAGGCTGTAATGATGCAATTATAACAGAGAATATTGTCCATGATTTGCGATATTACGGAAATTTGAGTTATGTTCGATGTGCGGGCATATATATTAGAGCAGATGCCGACGGCATTAGAGGAAATAATAATATAATAACAAATAATTTGGTTTACAACATTATTGGATATGGCTCAACAACTAGTAATGATTTAGCAACTGGTACATCCTTATTTGGCAATCCAGTCGGAATTTTCATCCAAAGCGGAACAGGACATAAGATCGCAAATAATACAGTCCATTTATTTGGAACACCGATTAATACAACTGGAATTACTTATTCTGCATGTTTATTTGTAGCCAGCGCAACAGCAGCTGGACCTATTGCAAATAACTTGACTGTTCTTAATAATACTTTTGTAAATGAAATGACTACTCCATATACTGGTGGTACGTCCGGTTTTTATAATATTTTTATTCAAAACAATCCTTTCTCAACAATTAACTATAATGATTATTGGACTAACGGAACATTTTGTAGAATAGCGCGAAAAAATACGGCACCAGTTGGCATTTACTCAACTTTATTGGAATGGCAAACGTTCACAACTCAAGATAATAATTCTCTTTTTGCCGATCCTCTATTTACAGATGCTCCTTTAAACTATATTCCTCTTGATGATTCACCTTTGGTAGGCGCTGGGACTCCGCTTACTTATGTTACAACCGATATTATCGGACAAACTCGCAGCGCATATTCACCGACAATCGGCGCTTACGAAGTCGGTGGATTCTCGTTGATTTACCCAGACGAGGATGCCGCGTTCGTCCCAGCCGGCGCGATATTCGGTCCAACTGAGTTTAGCTGGGAAGCGCTGCCCGAGGCTACTTATTATCAAATACAGGTATCGACTTCACCGGAATTCGATAACCTGATAATCGACGAAAATATTGACGCTCCGGCAACGACCTTTACAACCGAGTCGTTAGAGCTGTTTTCGATGTATTACTGGCGCGCCAAGGCGTTCAATGACGACGGAGAACTAACCGATTGGACTCGCAAAAATCGTTTTACAACAACAGGATTCACTCCAACTTTGGTAACACCTGCTGACGAAGAAATCGACGTTCCGCTTTCGCCGCGTTTCAATTGGAGCGTGCCGGAGAGTTTCGACCCAGCGGCATATAATTATCAAATTGTAGTATATAAAACAAGCGTACCTGATGTTCCGGTTTACGACAACATTGTTAATTATTTTGTAGATTATTGTCCAAATCTTGCCTTAGTAGATAATACTGAATATGGCTGGAAAATGAGAGCTTTGCAGAATGGAATTTATGGACCTTGGACAGAAGAAAATACTTTCACGACATTGGGCTATTGCAATGCCACCGCCACTTGCATTCCGAATCTTTCGGAAAGTATAGTAAGAGTTGAATTTAATACAATCGATAATATTTCCGATTGTTGTCCAGTCGACGGACCATCGGATTTTACCAATATATCGACAAACATTAGTCGTGGTGAAAGTTATGCAATTACTGTAAACTGCATATCCTCCGAATTATATGAATGCGCTGTGTGGTTCGATTGGAATCAAAACGGAGATTTCTACGACGACGGCGAATATTATCCGCTAACGCCGACCGACGAAGGCGACACAGTATACACCGGCGTTGTGTTGGTTCCGTTCGGCGCCGAACTCGGTTATACGAGGATGAGGGTGCGTTTGACCGATGTTTTGCCGGCAGAACCATGTGGTCCGAACGTTTATGGCGACATTGAGGATTATAATGTGAGAGTTCGACCGGTTCCTCCGGTTTTAACGATTGACGAAATCGTGCCAGCGACATATTGTCAATATTCTACGCTAACCGTGCCGTTTACAGCATCGGAAAATAGCGCGGAACCCGGAAATGAGTTCAGGTTGATGTTGAACACAGAGCCACCGATTATTTTGGCGTCAATTTCGGAGTATTTGACAGGCGATTATACGTTTGAATACGCAATACCGCCGACAATTGCGCCGGGCGAATACACTTTGAGTGTTGTTTCTACCTATCCATACGCAACAAGCCAGCCCAGCGGCGCAATACAGATTATACAATCACCGGAAATCTATACGATATACGGCGGCGGCGCATATTGCCAAGGAAGCAATGGCATAACCATTGGCAGCACAGGTTCTCAGGCAGGCATTCGCTATAACGTATATATCGACGGCGTATTTTTTGACTGGCTTACAACCGAGGGTGGCCCTTACGAAATGACATTGCCTTTGCCTTCGGGTGTCTATACCATCAAGGCATTGAATACCGAAACTGGCTGCGAAGTCGATATGCTCGGCTCGGCAACGGTAGTGTTAAACCCGCTGCTGCCGGTTGTTTCAGCAACTCCGACTGGCGGCGGAATTGAAGTCGAAAATGGCGTTGCCATCAGCTGGGAAGCAGCTCAATGCGCGTCGAGTTACCTAATCAAATTAGCTGATAATGCGGAATTGACAGCTCCGATTCTCGAGCAAACCGTTACAGATATGGGCATTTTACCGATTTTAGTTGAAAATCTGCAGCCCAACATGACATATTATTATCAAATCACAACATTTAATGGTGAAGTGCAGTCGGTCTCGCCAATGTTCAGTTTTACGACAGTTCCGAGCGGAATCACTCAAAATATAACGGTTCCTCAGGGCTGGAGTATAATTTCAACAAACCTGACGCCGAATTCTTTGGCAATGACTGACATTTGGGGCAGCTTGGTTTCAAACCTTGTAATCATCAAAGATGCTGCCGGTTCGTTCTGGATTCCGCCATCGACAGGCGAGCTTTCGCAGTGGAACCCGCTATCCGGTTATCACGTCTATGCCAGTCAAGCGATGACATTGCCTGTCGTTGGTTTCCCAATTGAGCTGCCATATACAATTAATATGCCAAATGCTGGATGGTACTTGGTTTCATATCTACCGCAGCAGGCAATGCAAGCGCCGCAGGCTCTTTCGAGCATTGTATCGAAAATGATTTTAGCTAAGAATGCCATGGGTGAAATTTACTGTCCCGCATTTGGGGTAAATACACTCGAAAATGGCGAAGGCACTATGATTCCGGGCAAGGGATACTATATTTACGTTGCAAGCCCGGCAGCATTGGAATACTCAGAAGCTCCGGATTCGAGAATTTCCGTATACGGTAATTCTTATGGGCAAGAACCCCAACCGAAGCGCTGGCAGACAGTTTCCCGTCAAACAAACAACAATGCCACGTTGGTCTTGGTAACCGATTTGCCCGAAGGCACTGAAATCGGAGCATTTACCAGCGGCGGAATGCTTGCCGGCAGCGGCGTTGTCCGCAACGGCAGAGCGGCTGTAACTTTATTTGGCGATGATGCCAGCACCTTAGTTCAAATTGACGGCGCCCGCGAAGGCGAAACGCTCTATCTGCGTTCGTATTTCAACGGCGCTACAAGCGATGTGGTTCTTAGCGAAGTCAACGAGCTAACAAAGGGCGGAAAAGAGTTGTCTTACCAATCGAACGGCATTTTCTTTGCTCGCAGCGCTTCATCGGAAGCTGCAACGGAAGCCGCTTTGAGATGTTCGCCGAATCCTTTTGGCGAATCGGCGACTGTTGAATTCAGCTTGGATGAGGAATCATTAATTGAGTTGGGATTATACTCGATTCAGGGTGAATTAGTAAAAACGATTTGCTCAGGAACTTATCCTGCAGGGTCAAATTCCTTGGAATTTAGCTCCGGCAGCCTTCCGAGCGGCGTTTATAACCTAATCTTGAAAGCCGGCGATGTCAGAAGGCAAATCAAAGTGGTGATTACGAAGTAAAATCTTGTCATCTTCATTGTTTTTCATAGCTCCGTCCGATTTCTTGTTGGGCGGAGCTAATTTTTTTTATTGAAATGTAAAATATATTTTCAGAATATTTTGTTAAGCATGAATAAAAATCATCTTAATTATAAGAATAATACGAATATTTACAATACAATTTAATAATAACCGTTAAATGAAGAAATACAACTGATTTCTTTCAAATATTTTATATATTTGCAGTAATGAGTATATATTCAATAAAAATTTGTTAATACTATAAATCTATGCAGCGTTACTACACTTTTAAGTAGTTCAAAGTAAGAATTTTGGAGGATATTTAATGAAATTAACCCGCAAATCAAGATTATTCCTGTTATTATCAACACTCTTAGTATTAAGTCCGGGTTATAAACTCTTGTCACAAGCCGGAGGAGCGGCAGTGCCGTTTTTGCTTATATCGCCGGATGCCCGTTCAAGCGGAATGGGCGAGGTAGGCACAGCAATTGCGGATGATGTAAACGCAGTTTATTGGAATCCTGCTGGCTATGCTTTTCATGATTTTGTCGATAACGGTGTTGAAGAAGTGCCATACAGGCAAGTTGCAATTTCAGGCTCAAAATGGCTGCCGCAATTCAACGCGGATTTGTATTACATAAATGCCAGTTTTGCTCACTATGTTGAGGATATTGATGGCACTCTTGCTGCTAACATCGTATTTATGAACTTGGGCGAATTCACTCGAACGCTCGAAGGCGGACAATCGCGTGGCAAATTTTTCTCAAACGAATTTGCAATAGCGGTTTCTTATGGCGCATTTATAGCAGAAGATTTAGGCGTTGGAGCTGTTCTTCGCTATATTCGTTCCAATTTGGCGCCTGCCACAACCGCTCAGGATGCCGCTGGAGTTGGCGAAAGCTTTTCATTCGACTTGGGCTTTCTATGGAAACCGAGTCATCTCGAAGTTTTAGACGTCGATTTAAGCAATAGGTTTTCACTTGGTTTGAACCTACAAAATATTGGTCCCAAAATGACTTATCGCAAGGAATCCGACCCGCTTCCGACTACATTAAGGCTTGGAGCGGCAGTGACTTTGGTTCGCGATGAATTCAACGATTTGAAAATTGCCACCGATATTTCCAAATTGCTCATCAAAAGAGACAGTCTTGGCTCGGACCCATTGCCGAAATCTTTAGTTACCGGTTGGGAAAATTCAGGCGTGGAATTTTCTATCGGCGCAGAGTATTGGTATCAACAAATCATAGCCCTACGAGCTGGATACTTTATGGAACCATCAGTTCTTGGTAACCGTAAATACTGGAATTTCGGCGCTGGTATTCGTTATAGCGTTCTCGAGCTTGATTTCAGCTTTATCAATACTGTCGAAGAGAACCACCCGTTGGCAAACACTATGCGCTTCTCCCTCATTTTTGATTGGAAATAATAACATCTTTTTTTTTAAGCCTCATTCGTCGGCGGATGAGGCTTTTTTATTTATATTAGCTTCAATTATGGATTTAAAAGAATCATTACCGATATACAAAAAGGAATTATCGAACGGAATGTCCGTCGTTGTTTCGATTAAAAAAGGAACATCAATTGCAAGTATCAACCTTGCTTACCATGTTGGCTCGAAAAACGAACGACTAGGCAAACACGGTATGGCTCACCTTTTCGAGCATTTGATGTTCGAAGGCACGAAAACGCTTGAAAAAAACGAATTCGACCGCCTTTGTTCGCTGGCAGGCGGCACAAACAACGCTTTTACAACTTACGATATAACCGCATACACCATGACGCTGCCTTCGTCTAAGCTGGAATTGGCTATGATGCTCGAATCCGACCGAATGTTAAACTTCGCTGTTAGCGCCGAAGCCTTGGAACTACAAAAAAGAGTTGTAATTGAAGAAATTAAGCAGACAGTCGAAAACCAGCCTTATGCCGTTTGGCGCGAAATATTGTGCAGTAAGGCTTTTTCAGACTCTCATCCTTATAGCTGGGAAGTATACGGCAGTGTCGTTGATGTTGATTCGGTTACTTTAGAGGATATTGATTCGTTTCATTCCGAGTTCTATTCGCCCTCGAACGCTTGTTTGGCTGTCTCCGGAGACGTAGAGCCTGAAACGGTCTTTGCATTGGCAGAAAAATATTTTGGCTGCATCGATTCTAATGCCGCTTTATCGGCAAAGACTATTCAAACGAACGGTAATATCTTTTGTAATACTTTTGGCTCAATCGACGACAGCGTTCCTTCGCCAGCCACTTTCATTTCGTTTCATCTACCGTCGTTTTTGGATGATTCAATTGTGGTGGCGGACATCATTTCGTCAATTCTTGGTTCGGGCAGAAGTTCCCGCCTATTTAAAAAATTGGTCGATGAACGGCAAATCGCTTCATACGTAGGCGCCTTTGCTGATAAACGTGAGCTGTCTTCGCTTTTGACGGTTTATGCCTTTGCAAATTCGCCTTCGGTATCTGCGGACGAACTTTATGATGCAGTAATGGCCGAAATCTCTCAATTCCTTGATGGGAGCGATTTCCGCCTTGAAGCCGAAAAATCCGTCAATAAAATCATAACTCAAACTGCGCTTGATTTGTTGCACTCATCCTCAGTCGCTGAAATTCTATCACAGCAGACCTTGTTTTGGAATGACCCATATCGCTTCCACACCCTTATCGCTAAATACGAAGCTCTTGATTACAACACGATACTGAATTTTGCCCAAAAGTATATAACTAAGAAGAATTCTGTAAGAGTCGATGTTAATCCAAAATCGGAGGGAATGTTATGAACAGCGGGCTTCAGGGGCTTTTCGATGAAATGAGCGCCAATGCAAGACAACGAGCCATCGAGCTTCGACGGAGAATTGCAGAATATGACAAGGCTTATTATATCGACGCTTCACCGCTTGTTTCCGATAGAGAATACGACGAAGTTTTTGCGGAATTGCTGGCTATCGAACGAGAACACCCAGAACTGGTTACACCCGATTCGCCGACTCAGCGTGTTGGCGGAGCGCCACTTTCCGAATTCGAAACGCATGTTCATTCCAAGCAAATGCTTTCGCTAGCAAATACTTACAGCTTGGAAGAAGTAGCCGATTTTGACCGGCGTGTCGCCGTTGGATTGGAGAATCAACCCTATAGCTACGTTGCCGAGTTGAAGTATGATGGAGTTGCTATCAGTCTGATTTATCGCGACGGTAAACTCGCTGTTGGAGCAACTCGCGGCGACGGATTCAAAGGTGACAATATTACTCAAAATATCCGGACGATAAAATCAATCCCATTATCTGTTCCTGAAATTGACCTAAACGGTAAAACCATTAAGAATTTCGAGGTTCGTGGCGAGGCTTTTTTAAACGAGAGTGATTTTCTGGAAATCAACAACTTGCGTTCAGAAAAAGGCGAGAAAACATTTGCCAATCCGCGAAATCTGACCGCCGGCACTCTGAAACTGCTCGACCCGTCAATCGTGGCAAGCCGTCCATTGCAAATGGTTTGCTATTGGCTCGACACCGACGACACAAAGCTCGTTTCACATTGGGAAAACCTTGAACTGCTCAAGGCAATGGGCTTTCCGGTTAGCCCCTATGCCGAAAAATGCGACGTAATCAAAGATGCTTATAATTTTATCGAAAAATGGCAAAACGCAAGGCACAGCCTGCCTTTCCAAATCGATGGAATTGTGTTGAAGGTCGATTCCATTCGTTCTCAAGAGAACCTTGGAACGATTGCCCGTTCGCCCCGTTGGGCAATCGCATATAAATACGAAGCTGAAAAAGTGCGCACACGCCTCAATCAAATTACTCTTCAAGTCGGACGCACAGGCATCGTTACTCCTGTCGCAGAACTTGAACCAGTCTTTCTTGCCGGTTCGACTATAAGTCGGGCAACTTTGCACAATGCCGATTATATAGAGCAATTGGATATTCGTGTCGGCGACATCGTAGTCGTTGAAAAAGGAGGCGAAGTAATTCCAAAAGTATCAGCCGTCGTTTTGGATGAACGAGCAGAAGACTCTCAGCCATGGTCATTTCCCAAGGTTTGCCCATGCGAGTTGAAAAGCGAAATCGTTAAGCCCGAAGGCGAAGCCAGCCATTATTGTTTGCATCCGGATTGCCCTTGGCAGCGGCGACGGCGAATCGAGCATTTCGTTTCTCGAAACGCTATGAATATCGATGGGTTCGGCGAAAAAGTCGTCGATACGCTCGTATCGCTTGAACTGTTGCGTAATCCGGCGGATATTTATTCACTTCAAAAGTATCGCGAGAAATTGATTTCGCTCGACGGATGGGGCGAGAAAAGTGTCGAAAAGCTGCTCGCGGCTATTGAAGCAAGCAAGAATGCACCTTTGGAACGGGTTATTTATGCTCTCGGCATCAGGCATATTGGCGAAGGCGCCGCAAAAATTTTAGCTAAACATTTTGAAGGAATCGATGATTTACAAACCGCAACGGTTGAGCAGCTTGAAGCAATCCGTGAAATCGGCGAAAAAATGGCTCGTTCAGTCGTAGAATTCTTTTCGAATCCGGCAGAAATCGAAATTATTGAGAAGTTGAAAGAAGCCGGTTTGACATTCGACAACAAAAAAAGCGATACCCATGGCGAAACAATATTTAACGGCGAAACTTTTGTCCTTACCGGAGAACTCGAATCGATGAGCCGCAGCCGTGCCAAGGAAATCATCGAGCGGCTCGGCGGCATAGTATCCGGCAGCGTCAGCAAAAAAACCTCATATGTTATCGCCGGCGCCGGCGCCGGCTCAAAACTTAGCAAAGCCGCTGAATTAAAAGTGAAAATACTGAATGAATCTGAGTTTTTAGAATTAATATCGAACGACAATGGTTAATTTATTCAATACAGGACCTGAAACGCAAGTGAATGATGATGCTCCGCTTGCCGACAGGATGCGTCCTCGAACTCTCGACGATGTTGTCGGACAGCGCCATCTGCTGGGCGAAGGAGCGCCGCTACGTGCATTTTTCGAAAGCGGAAAATTTCCATCAATGATTTTTTGGGGTCCCCCCGGCTCCGGCAAAACTTCGCTCGCTTTTCTGATTGCCGAGCTTACAAACAATGAATTCATGCGCATTTCGGCTGTAGATTCTGGCGTCAAGGAGGTTCGTTCGATTATAAACGCCGCGCAACAGCTCCGAACCCGCGGAAAGCGTCTTGTATTGTTCATCGACGAGATTCATAGATTCAACAAATCGCAGCAGGACGCGCTATTGCATGCCGTCGAAAAAGGCATCATCACTCTTATCGGCGCTACAACAGAAAATCCTTCGTTCGAAGTGAACGCAGCGCTTCTGAGCCGCTGCCAGACTTATAGACTGCATCTTTTGAACGAAGATGAAATTCAAACGATAATCGAAAGAGCAATTGCCCTAGATGTTGAACTGTCTAAACTGAAAATTGAAATTCCTGATTTGAATTTCCTTTTGACTATTTCCGGAGGCGATGCCCGCACCGCATTAAATGCCTTGGAATTAGCAGTGAAACTCGCTCCTAAAGGCTCAAACGATAATAAAGTGGTGTTATCAAGGCAAATACTCGAAAATGCGCTTCAGCAAAGAACTGCGCATTACGATAAAGCCGGAGAATCGCATTACGACACAATTTCGGCATTTATCAAGTCCCTTCGCGGCTCCGACCCCGACGCAGCCCTGCTATGGCTGGCAAAGATGCTCGAAGCCGGAGAAGAGCCACGATTCATTGCACGCCGGATGGTTGTTTTTGCCAGCGAAGACATCGGAAATGCGGACCCGACTGCATTAATAATTGCAGTTGCAGTGTTTCAAGCAGTTGAAATGATTGGAATGCCTGAATGCGCCATCAACCTTGCTCATGGGGTTACATATCTTGCCAGCGCACCAAAATCGAATGCTTCATACATGGGACTAATGAACGCTAAAGCGCTTGTTGAAACCGAGCCGCGTTTGGTCGTTCCTTTACATCTGCGTAATGCCCCTACAAAGCTTATGAAACAAGAGGGATATGCTCAAAACTATCGCTATCCGCATTCCTTTGACAATCATTTCGTTAAGGAAAATTATTTCCCCGAAAGCGTCGAACCGCGTGCATTATATTTACCGGGTGAATTCGGCAGGGAAAAGAATTTCAAGGACAGACTCGAAATTTTCTGGAAAGAAAGGTATGATTAAGCTTTTTTTTCTACGATAAAAAAATGAAATAATTTTAATTAAGCGCATATTTCTTTTAATTCATCTTTTTATTCACATCGCTTATGTTTGAAAATTGGCAATCGCCACCTTTTAATACAAAACGGACTCAACCTCGTAAGAAGAGTCCGCTTTTGTATGATTATTCCTATCAGTATATTAATGCGTTAAAACCATTCCGCTCGTTTTGCTTCCTGTTTTACCGTCTTCCGAGCGAATGGTCAATCTGTAATAATACGCTCCGGATGGTAATAACGAGCCGTCGGCAGCTCTACCACTCCAATAAATTGTGGATGAATGCAAATCGCTCGATTCGCCCGAAACCTTGATTATTTCGTTTCCTAAAGTGTTAAATATGCTTACTTCGACCTGATAAGGCGGAGTGGCATTATGTTTGAAGGTAATCGCCGTGCCGTTTTCAATCACCGGATTCGGAACATTATATAGTTCTTGAATAATCACTCCCTCGTTATTGCCTGCAATAACGAAAAAAGTCTCGGCAATTGAATAATTGTTGAAAACATCCCAAGCTCTAATTGATATTTTATGCAATCCAGGCGTCAGGTTGTATAGCTGCTCATAAATTGTTCCAGAATGCGAATCAACTAGCGAATTAGTGAACTTTTCGGTTAAGTTGTATGATTTCGGATTATCGTCGAGCCAGGCTTCAATTCTATGCCCAATTCCTTTACCTGTTGAATTGATTCCGCTTTCGTCCCACAGGTCAACGATTAACAAAGGATTTTTTGATACTATGTCGTACGGAACAAAAGTTCTTGAATCAAGATAAATTTTTATTTCCGGTCCTTGATTGTCATTTTGCACGGAAGTATTGATGCCGTTGATTGTAAATGAATTTGTCGAGCCTTTGGCATATCGTTTATCGTCAGAATTAGCAAAGATGAATAATCTGCCGTTATTTTCTGAAAAGCTAATATCCTTGGGAATAATGAAACTGGCTGTAAAATAACCATTTTCGACTGAATAAGAACTTCGGTTCAGCGCAGCGCCGGGTTTTATGAAACTATGCATGGAATCATCATAAGTATCATATACAATTTTTGGGATGTCGCTGTCGAGCATTGTTATTGTCGCCGTGCCGTTGAAATTGGAAATAGTTGTCGAATCGAGCGGAGAAACAATTCTGCCTTTGATTTGAATATTATCGAGTCCTTGCAGCTTCAAAGTGTCGAGCGATGAAAACGCCTTGTTGTTTATTGAATCAATAACGACCGCCAATTCTGGAATTCGAAGTCTGAGCGTTGGGTCGCCGAGCAAATAGAACTTTTCGTCGTTTGGGTCAAAATATGCTTGTTTAATTTTAAAGTATACATCGCCAAGGCGTGGATATTTTCCCGTTGCCGGATTCCTTGTAAACTGTTCTTGGTAGAATTTATATGTGATTTCGGCGTTCTCGTTGGAAATTACTTCCCGCGAAGTGGCGAATAAGCTTATGGCTCCACCTGTTTTATGAAGCAGCAAGACTTCTGCGCCGGATTTCAGGTCGGGCATATCAAAACGTCCGAAATCGCAAGTCGCAGCCGACAAAAAGAACATTTTCGAACTATTTAGCATTAACGGCGGAGTTGATTCACGCTCAAAAATTTCTTCATGCGACAATACTCGCGGATTGCCATGACCTATCCAGCTTAAAAAAAGTGAGCCGGCGTTGTTTACTATATTAAGCATATCTTGAGTAACGCCGGGTTTGCGCCTGCCGCCCGGCACATTTTCCGTGGGATACTCAACCAAATAAAGTTTCTTTTGCTGCATATCAAGCGGTAAATACTTGGAAAGCCTTTCGGATTGACCGGTATGCAGATCTCCGTCGCCATAATTAGTATTTTTGAAACTGTCGTCAGCAATCAAAGTGATAACCGTTTGCCATTGGTCGTCCGAAGATTCATTGTCATATCGAATGATTTTATCTACAACTGTTTCTGCTTCTTCGGTGGTTTCAACCGTGATTCTACCAATGCTTATGTCGATTAGTTTATCGTTGCCGATACAACGCGCTAAATAATCATCTGATGTAAATGTGGATAACTCTTGAAAGCCGCTTTGTTGATCGTCGGATTCATAGGGTAAAATGTAATTTGTTTTTGATGAAGTAATGTTTTTATAGTCATAATGACCGTCCCCGAAAAGCAACACATAGAGCGGCTTTTCGTTCCAATTTGTAAGAGTGTAACTAATAAAGTCTCTTATTGCCATTGGGTCTGGCAATCCTGAATTGAATTCATTATATATTTCATCTGTAGTTACAATATAAGTGGAGATACCGTCGTGTTGCTCGCGGTGAGCCTTCAATTTTTCAGCCGATTCTTTGAATGCCGGCGGAGTAATGATGATGAACTGCTTGCCGGCAACTTCCGTGCGTAAATTACCGATAACCGATTTCGAAATTATGGGTTTCCTCAGCGTTGAGCTAATAAAATAATGCTTTGGGGAATTAAAAGTTAAATCGTCTTTAAAAATAAAAGTCGTTCCAGAGCCTAAATTTTCGATAAGCTTAGGATTCTTCAGGTCTGTTGCGTCATAGCCGTAAATCTGCGTCGAAGAAAAAGGATTAATCCGAAATTCTGTAATGCCAGACAAAGACGGGTCGGAATAAATAGAAATTTCATTAGAAATTGGAACAAACAATCTCGGATAAGCAATTTCGTACCAATCGAAGTAAAATGTTGCCGAAGTTTCTCCCGGACTGTAGTCGAATTTCAGGACACTGCGTTCGTCTGCGGCTATGTTCGATGTGGGAATTGTTCCGCTGGCTTCTTGACGGTATGCGTTGTTCGAAGTGCCGTTTATTGTGAACTTGGCTACTTGCACTCCTGATTCAGTTACTGTGCATACACCATTTTGCGATGCCCTATGGGCTGCGGCTACTCTATAGAATATATTGCCGCTTCTTACCAAGTTATATAATTGGTTTGTAAATGTCGTTGGATATATCGAGCGTCCGAACCATATCCTGCCGGAACCACCGGAAAAAGCGCAGTTCAATTCTTCTTCAAAATATATTCTATGTATATATGATGTTGGATAATTAACGGTTTCACCGGTCGGTGATGCTTTTGCCTCTGCCCTTTTACCCTGAGAGCCGCCCCAAGCGAGGATATAATAGTTCTTGTCGCTATAAAGGTTAATATAATGTTTATACTGTTCGCCGTTATATGAAAATCCTCCTGCAGGAGAAGCATAGAAAATCAATGACTCAAGTTTCCCGTCAGATTGTGTGTTGACAATAATTTCATGCTCATTCAGCTTGTTGAGCAATGCGTCCGGAACATATTCACTGAGCATCATTCCGCCGTTGCCATAAAGTTTAAGAGTTTTCACCTCCTCTGCCGATAAGTTGACGCCGAGGCTTGATAGCATGGAATTATCAATTCGATAGACTCCTTCTTCGTTTATTGCAATCTTAATGCAAGTTGGGTTAAGCGATTCGATGTTAAGCGTCTTGTCGCCTTTGTGCTGAATGATATCTGAATTTGGTTTGTTAATATCGGCGCGCCAGTTTTGCGCAGCCACAAAATTTATCGGCAAGTTTGATGTTTGTTCCGATTTTTGCGCGTATGATTCAGGTTTTTCGGTGAAAGCGATTTTTATATTGAATGATTCAGGAATAAAGTAATACTTATATTCAGAATCTGTCCCCAAAAGTCTTACGGAAATCCTTGCAAAATGCTGCTGAGCCGATATTCCCAAATACTCGCATTTGACTTCGGGCTTAAGAAAATCCTTGTAATTTTCAAAATCGGATACTCTAAAAATTTCGCTATAAAACCCATTTACTTTTTCAATAGACGGCGATGGCGCAATCCTGCCTTCACTGTATTTGCCTGAAGAGTAAGAATAATCGGATAATTTAAAACCATTTTTGCTGGGAACGCAGAATATTACTTGATATTCGAGATTTATCGGTTCTCCGGGCTTGTTATAAATAACCTGAGCTCCTTTGACATGAGGTATTATCGTTTCGACGCCGTCTTCGGTTACGATTGAACGTATAGATTCGATTTGTGGCGAATAGCTGAGTTCCAATCCACTCTCGTCGGATTTAATGATTTTCCAACCGTCGTTTTCGTTAGCTTTTATAGAAATTGCAGAAAAAACCAGCGTGATAACAAAAGTTGCGACAGCAAAAGACTGTTTATACATCTTAACCTCTTAATATTTGGAAAAAAGACGCTTGTGAAACTTTCATATTGTTGTAGCAACTGGCAAGAAACCTCAAATACTGATGAAAAATGAAAAAGTCAAATGATTTTCAATAAACAATCAAACGGACGACGTTTATCTTGTTAAGTAGTCTTTTGTAATCCGGTAACTACCGGCTTGGTTCGATGGACTATTATGTCAAGAATGGTAGAAAATAACGAAGAAATAAGCCCTAATAATTATACTAAGTCTTTTTGACGAATGAGATATTGGTATATTCTAATGTTTTTTCTATTATAAAGAAAAATGAAATTATTTTATTTATACGCATATTTCTTTTAAATCACATTGTTTACCCTTGAAAAGTGGCAACCGCCACCTTATATCGGCCGACTAATATAATTCTAACGGCGTTGATTCTCTGTTCCTGCCGAAGCTGAAGCGTATGCCGAGTTCAAATCTGAAGCTGAAAATTTTCCATTTATCACTTGTAATATTATTAAAATAATAATCAAACAGCGCCCTTTGAGTAAAATTAACATGTTCATTCAATTTTATGTAATTCTCAAATCCGACTGTAATTCCGAATAATATCGAAGTGAAATTTGATACTTGCCCGACGGCAAGCTCTCTTTTCAACTCTTTTTCGCCATCGACAATAAAGTATTCGCCTTTGGGAGATAAAATATTTTCTGTCTGCGAGTACTTCTTTACCGATGGAAATGCAAATCGTAATGAACCCAGTAGATTAAACCTGCCTGTCAACAGCTTTTCAGACATTACCCAGCGGAAAGTAGGAGCAAGTTCAATAAAGCTAAAATCAGTATTTATTATATTCTGGGTTAGAATATCTGTGCCGGGGTGGATTTCCGATGGTATTGTCGCATTGCTTTTATACTCGGCGCCGCGATTGACATAGAGAAATTCCAATCCCCATCCCCAACCCTTTGTCGGATAATACTCGAATTCGAATCCAACGCAGCTTCCAAGCGCATTTCCGTTCGAAAATTCAGTCCTATCGACTATACCAGAGAAAGTTCTAAATGTGTTGATATGCTGATTTTCAAGAATGCCGAGATGCAAGTGTATGGCATATTTATCATTAATTACATCTTCCTGAAGGATTTTTCTATCCCTTTTTATTGCCTTTGTCGAATCTTGTGAAAAGGAGTCGAAAAACGATGAAAAAAAAATTATGCCTAAAATGATAGAACATTTAAATATATCAATTATTTGAGATTTTTTGTTGCTCATGCTTTTTAAAGTTTTTAATGAGTGCTAAGCTAAGTATATAATTGGAATATTAAATAAAATTTACTAACTTACATACTTAATAATAAACAAATCGACGGTATAA
>CAYLSY010000011.1:0-17187 GCA_964386275.1 uncultured Hyphomicrobiales bacterium | reverse complement strand
GTCGGCTTTCTTTTCTTCTTTTACTTTCTTTGTGTCTTTAGCTGGAGCTTTTTTGTCTGCATCCTTATTTTCAATTTTCTTTTCGGTTGCAGGCACATTCTTCTTGGGAGCAGGTGTTTGAGCAATGACGGATGTCGCAATAAATGATAATGCAACGATGATTGTTAATACAAAACGGGTCTTCATGGATAACTCCTATGATATTTAGATTGTAAAAAAAAAACAATTATTAAAAATTTCATTACAAAATTAGGACATTAAGATGAAAACAAAATGAAAATCGAATATTGTTTACAATGGTAGAATAATTTTTATTATTGTTCCGTTTTCAGCATCGGATTCAATAATAATTTTTCCGCCGTGCAATTCGATAAGCGTCTTGCTAATCGACAGCCCCAATCCGAAACCGGCTGTAGTTCTTGAAGAATCACCGCGTTGGAATCGTTCGAATATAACCGGCAAGAGTTCCTGAGAAATCGGCTCTCCATAATTAATAATAATGACTTCAATTGAGTTTTCAATTCTATTTAAAATTACTCTAACTTTTGATTTATCAGGCGAATACTTGATTGCATTATCGAAAATATTGGAAAACGCCCTTTTCATCAAGTCGCCGTCAAGGCTGATTTCAACCGCATCGTTAATATCAACAATGAAAGTAATACCCTTCGACTTAGCTAGATTATCGAATTGAGCGATCGAATCGAGCAAAATCTCATCCAGCCTAAGCATTTTCAGTGTGGGTTTTAGGATATGAGCATCGGCGCGGGCAAGTATCAGCAAGCTATCAGTCAAGCGATTTAAATCATTAATCGCATATAGAGTTTTTTGAACAGAATCATTTACATAATCCTTAACATCTGGATTGCCTGCCAGCAGTTCCATTTCGGTTTGAATTATCGTAAGCGGCGTTCTCAAATCATGCGAAACATCGGCAATAAATCTTTGTTGGCTCTTGAATGTTTTGTCGAGCCGCTCAATCATTCCGTTAATTGTTGCCGAAAGTCTATGTAGTTCATCCTGCGTTTTGCCCAGCGGAACGCGGGCATCAAGATTTGAAGAAGTAATTCTGGCTGCAGTTCGTGTAATCACCCTAATAGGTTTCAATGCTCTTCGCGCAATCAGATAACCAACAAAACCTGCTGCCAACACAGACATTGGAAACAGCAGCAATAAAAGATACCTTAGCTGGGATAGCGACTCATAAAGTCTTTCGAGCGATGTCGTGATAATTAAGTCATAATATACACCATTGGACGCTTTGAACGGTTTCGTAAAAATTCTATAATCAACGCCGTTCAAAGATATTGTCCTAAAATTGGTATTCGACGAAGGGTCGTCGGCGTCTTCCATAATACTCAATAAAGAGTCGAGGTCGATAGCGCTGGTTTCGAACGCAAGCGAATCGGCGCTAGCCAATGCAAAACGGTGCGAGAGCTTCTTTATGGATGGTTTTTCCATCCTTTCGAGCAGCTTGTTGAAAACTTCGGTTAAACCAGCGCTTTCGCCCTCCATGCCGAGTATCAAGGAATTTGCAAATCCTTTTAAATCTTCGTCGATGGACACTCGACGCTCCCTCTCATATATAAAATATGTAATAATCGACATAAGCGCCGAAATCACCCCCGTGGCAATCATATACCAAAGAGTCAGCCTAATCGATATCTTAAGCATATTTTAAATTATTTCTTCCGATTTTAATGCTTTTAATTCTTCGGCGCTGATGCCGAGTTGAGCAAAAATTTCTTCGTTATGCTCGCCGAGTTTCGGTGGCGGCGCATCAATAGCAGCGGGAGTTTTGCTGAATTTCGCAGTCAGATTGAACAATTTTATGTTGCCGATTCCATCGACATTGACATCAGACAAAGTCTTCCTATGCTCGACCTGCTCGGCTTTCAGCGCAGATTCGAGCGAAAGTATGTCGCCCGATGGCACGTCATGCTTGTTGAGCAGTTCCACCCAATAAGCAGTAGGTTTTTGCATTAATTTCTCTTCGAGCAAGGGCGTCAACTCATAACGATTTGCCTTGCGGGTGTCGCGCTCCTTGAAACGCGGGTCTTCCTTCAAGTGCGGCACTCCGAGCAAGTCGGCAACGTTTTCCCACTGCTCCTGCTTGTTGGCGGCAATATTAATATGTCCATCTTGTGTGCGGAAAACACCCGAAGGTGCTGCAGTAAAGTTGTCGTTACCCATTAATTGCGGCTGTTGTCCTCCAATCAACAAGTTTGCGGCAACCCAGCCCATAAGCGGCATAATCGAATCGAGCAAAGCAACATCGATAAACTGTCCTTCACCGGTATGCTCTCGATAATAAAGCGCCGCCATTATTGCAAAAGCCGCGTTCAGACCGCCGACAGTATCACAAAGCGGAAAACCGGCACGCAATGGGTTGAGACGTTTATCGCCGTTAATTGCCATTACTCCGCTCAAGCCTTGAATTATTTGGTCATAGGCAGGTTTCTCTGCATCAGGTCCGGTTTGACCAAAACCCGAGATCGCGCAATATATCAACCGCGGATTTATTTCAGAAAGAACGCTGTAATCCAGTCCAAGCCTGGTCATAACGCCGGGACGAAAGTTTTCAACGACTACGTCTGCGGTTTTCACCAACTCACAGAATAGTTCTTTTGCTTTGGGTTTCTTTAAATTTAGTGTAATAGATTTTTTGTTGGCATTTTGAGCCAGAAAGCTTGTGCCAAGCAACTTTTTATTGTAATCAGGCACACAGCCAAGCTTGCGCGCCAAATCGCCGTCGCGTGGATTCTCAATTTTTATTACTTCGGCGCCAAGTAATGCGCAATGCAGCGTCGCAAAAGGTCCAGAAAGGACATTCGTCAAATCCAATACTCTTATGTTTTCCAATAATTTCATCATTTTTCCCTGTAGTAACACAAAATATTGCACAACAACACTTAACCGTTTTGTTGTAACGACTTCCATTCATCAATATTGTTTTTTATATTGAAATATTTATAAATTTCAAAACCGGCAATGCTGAAAAAGCCGATGACAATTGCAACTAGTATATTAAAAAAAGAAACCTCGCCGAATTTGAACAAATCCCTCATAAACGGAACAAGAACAGAGAGCGCAAGAAAACCAGTAGCGCCGCCGGCAATCCATTTAACAGTCGCATTGCGGGTTTTCAGTATTTTGAAAATGTTTTTCGACCAAGACCTGTTCGATAGGATTATCGCTATATTCGATACTATTAAGGTAATGAAGGACAATGTTCTGACTTGGTTTTCCGCGTATCCTGAGGTTAAAAAAAGCAAATAAACAGCAAAAACAGCAATTAGCACATTAATGCCTTGCAAACAGCCAATAAGAATTTTTTTGAAGCCGAAGAATGGCTCTTCAAGGTTTCCCGGAGGACGTTTCATTATGTTTTGCTCTTCGGTTTCAGCTTCAAAAATTATCGAGCAAGCCGGGTCGATAATCAATTCAAGAAATACTATGTGCAACGGCCACAGCAGCAAAGGCAAATCCGCAAAGAAAACAGGTATAATCGATAGACCAGCAATAGGCACATGAATTGCAAAAATATAGCTCAATGCCTTGCGCAGATTGTCGAAAATCCGACGCCCCATGCGTATAGCTCCGACTATCGAAGAAAAATTGTCATCGAGCAGCACCAGGGAAGCGCTTTCGCGGGCAACGTCCGTTCCTTGCTCGCCCATAGCAATGCCGATATTTGCAGCTTTCAGCGCAGGAGCATCGTTGACACCGTCGCCAGTCATGGCGACAATGTCGTTGTTAAGTTTCAACGCATTAACGATTTTCAGCTTCTGCTCGGGCATAACGCGGGCAAATATGTTTATATTTCGGATTTTCACTGATAATTCTTCATCGCTCATTACTGCTAAATCCGCACCGGTTAAGTATTCAGAGTAGTTTTTTAACCCAATTTCCCTTGCAATTTTTTTCGCTGTAACTGGATAGTCGCCCGTTATCATAATTACTCGAACACCAGCTTTGTAGCATTCAGCAACGGCTTGAGCGGCTTCGGGCCGGATGGGGTCTGCCAGCCCTATTAATCCGATTAACTGAAAATCGAAATCATGCTGAACCGGCGGCAATTCGTTCGCGGACAATTCCGCCTTGGCAACTCCGATAACCCGCAATCCATCAGCGGCTAATTGCTCGACGACTTGGTTTAGCCTTACGATTTCATTTTTATCAATATGACATAGGTCAAAAATAGCTTCGGGTGCGCCTTTTGCTGCAATCACCCTCAATTTTGAGCCTGTGTTGGTAAACACCCGCGACATTGCCAGCATTTCTTTAGACAGTGGGTATTCCTTTAGCATATCCCAATCACTGTGAATATGCTCAGTGTTTTGCAATTGCGAATCGCCCAATGCAGTTATAGCCTTTTCCATCGGGTCGAAAGGGTTTGTCTGACTTGCAAGAATGCCGTATTCAATCAGTTCATGAAATTCTTCGGGTAATTGTTTATTTTTTTCGAGTTCAAGGGATTCTTTTCCATTGAACAACTTAATTACAGTCATTTTGTTTTGGGTCAGTGTTCCGGTCTTATCGGTGCATAGCACTGTTGCAGAACCTAATGTCTCAATTGCGGATGGCTTGCGGGTCAAGACATTTCGTTTCGAAATCCTCCATGCGCCGACAGCAAGAAAAACAGTAAGCACAACTGGAAATTCTTCGGGCAGCATAGCCATTGCCAAGGATATGCCAGCAAGAAATCCCTTGAGCAAGTCGCCACGCGTTAAAGTGTAGACGGTAATAACGATTAAGCACAGCGCTACTCCAATGAAAGCCAGTTTCTTGACGAGCGCTCCCATTTCAGTTTTCAACTTCGTCTGAGTTTCTTCAACATCGAGCAAAGATTTGCCAATTTTGCCTATTTCCGTTTTCGAACCGGTCGCATAAACCTCAGCGATACCGCTTCCCTGAACAATTAGCGAGCCGGAATAAACAAAGGGTAAATCGTCGCCGCCGGGTCTTGTGTTTTCTAACATTTCAGTTTGCTCAATTTTCCTGACTGGAGCAGATTCTCCGGTTAAAATCGATTCGTTCGCCATAAGATTCACGGCATTTATTACGACAGCATCTGCTGCAACGCGGTCGCCCTCTTTCAACAGCATTAAATCACCTTTGACGACATCTCGTCCGGCGATGCGTCTTTCAATGCCGTCCCTTATTACCAGAGCACGCGGACTTGCCAAATCGCGCAAGGCATCGAGGGCTTTTTCGGTTTTTCGCTCTTGAAAAAACTCAATTGCCATTATGACAAATACAAAGCAGAGTAGCAGCAAACCTTCGGTAATATCGCCTAAAATAAGATAAAGCGCTCCACAGCATACTAACAAGATAAACATAGGTTCGCGGATTACTCCGAACGCAAGGTCGAACAGAGTTTTAGGTTTCGATGAAGGCAATTCGTTGAATCCATCGGTTTGAAGTCGGCGCTGAGCTTCTCTTTCACTTAAGCCGTTATAATTTTGTTTCACCTGTTTCATTTTTTTTCGAGAAGGATAGATTTTTATGAAGGAATCGAATTTTAAATAGTTCAATAATCATATTAAAAGAATCGGTAATCGGATTTACGGTCGAACGCAGGTCATTATACCATTCGACAGGGGTTTGAGTTACTCTCAGTCCGAGTTTTTTAGCAAGGAAAAGTATTTCAACATCAAAGCTGAAGCCGTTGATTTTTGCATGATTAAATAATACATCTGCCGCAGTGGCACGAAAACCTTTAAATCCGCATTGAGTGTCCTTGATGCCTTTGACTAACAGCAATTGAACGAATTTATTGAATGCTTTGCCCATAAATTCACGATAAAACGGCTGATGGACCTTGATCATAGAAGGATCTTCAGCCCTGCTGCCAATGCAGACATCGAAATCCTGCTTCAATAAGGCTACTACTTTTTCGATTTCATAAATTGGAGTTGAGAAGTCGGCATCGGAAAAGATACGATAATCACCTACAGCAGCAAGCATACCTGTTCGGACAGCAGCGCCTTTGCCCATATTGCGAGGCTGGTTGAGCAATTTAACACCATGTCCAAAACTCTCCACTACTGCCGGTGTATTATCTTTTGAGCCGTCATTGACTACTATTATTTCAGCTGAAATCGAATTACTATTAAAATAATCCAAAGCAGAATTAAGTGAACGCTCAATTCTGGTTTCTTCGTTATATGCCGGAATTATGAGTGAAATATATGGCTTCATGCTTTTTTTAAAGTGATTGATTTATATAGTTTTGGTTGCCATTCTTAAAGTATATAACGATAATTTATAGAAAAATGTTTATAATTAAGAATATTTCATTCATTTGTGTAATAATATAATTGAACTATTCATTAAAAATGATAATATAATTTAACGAATATTCGATATAATGAACCCACAATGTGGGTTTAAATATAAAAAATTGATTTATACTAAAAGCCCATTCTATTTGAGAATGGGCTTTGTAAGTCGCTTATTTTATTGGTTAGTATCCTCAAGAACTTGCCCAATTGAGTCAGGCTGCCCCTCGATGGGTATTGGCTTTTTGTAAGTAACTAACAACTCATTCAAATCTTCGGCAATAACCTGCAAGTATCTGTCAGCATTAGATTTGTATTTTGCTATGACTCTTTCAGTTTCTTTAGCTGCAGCCTCTTTGCCAGAGCTTTTTTCAATTTGTTTAATTAAAAATCTTTCGATACCTGAAATTGAGAAGATACAATCAACAACTGGACGCATTTCGTATTTGTTGGATTCGTCGATTTTATATTGTGTTCTATATTTAGTGTAGCGTTTAAGTAAGTTTTCAATACCAACTTGATAATTTCCGCCGGTCATTTGGTCGACCCATCCTTTAAACAAAGCGTCAGCTTTATCTTGAGAGCCGGCTTGGCGATACATTTCTTCGATCATTCGCGCTTCGTCGTGCCAAAGCGGAAATTGCTCAATTGACAAGTTATTGTTCATCGCATCGAGCAGCCTAATACAATTAGCGCTGTCTCTTTTGTTAACTAAAAGATATTTAGCATAATTCAAATAAACATTACGATAAATATCGATATTTTCGCGATGCTTTTCGTCATAAAAAACGCCTACATTATTCAAGTTTCTGAACTTGAAACCATAAGTCGGTTCTGTGGGCACATTATCTGAATTATCAATTTTATCAATCAAACAATCATTCATTACTTTCATATCGTATTCGCCGTCGATTGACTTTGACGCTTCAACCGGCAGAACTCTCGAAACCAAGCCTTCGCTTCTAAGGAATTTGCTTAATCCATATTTATTAGCTTCATTACCTGTTGTAAAGGAGAAGTATATCGGGCGATTGCCCATGCAAGTGCGGATAATTTCATGCACAAGGCGATCGGAAATGAAGTATAGGTAACGCTTTTGATTATTTTCAAGAGTGCGGACATCGCCAAGGAAATCAAAGCGCATTGTGCAATTTGCAAGGGCAGCAGAATCCGTTGTATATTTTTCCATGAATTCACGAGGAACCTTCACTGACGTCGGGATAGGGTTTTCGCGAATGAAATACGACAAAGCCTTTGGGTCGTATTCATCAACCTGAATGCTGTCGTCTGCAAATTCAAGCGGGATTTTCTTTGCTCCCCATGGCGAGTGGTTTTTAAGTTGGTTAACATACCAAAGAGTGCCTCCCAAGCTCAAATTTACCACTCTGACGTCCCTTCGAACGCCTAAAACATCCTGAACGTTCCATAACGGGAAAGTGTCGTTGTCGCCAGCAGTAAACAATATAGCATCCTTTTCGCAGCTTTGCAGCAGGTTGTAAGCAAAATCCAGAGGCAGATAATTTTTGGCACGGCTATGAATATTCCAACCGCCAACAGCCATATTAACAGGCACTAAAACAAATGAAGCGGCAATTAATGCAGCCACTGCTGGAGTAGCTAATTTCTTTTTAATGAAAATACCAGATGCGAAATAGTAAGCGCCCAAGCCAATCCACAGGCACCAGACCATAAACGCTCCGGTATAGAAATAATCGCGCTCGCGGGGTTGCCGTTCGAGCTGATTTTGAGCAATTGCGGCTAAAACCCCCATCAGCAGAAACATTACCAAATAGGCAAGCGCCATTTTGGGGTCTTTCCAAAAATGGAAGAACAGTCCGATTATGCCGAATAACAGAGGAATTGCAAAAAAGCGAACAGGGAAATTTTTTGCCTCGCCGCTCTTGAAATTGATAAAATCCGCCTCCGAGCGGTCGATAAATGTATGAGGAGCATCCTGAATATCACTGGAACGTCCGACGAAATTCCAATAAAAGTATCTGAGGAACATATGGTCGATTTGATATTTGAACAAATAGTTCATTTCGCCAGAGAAATTGACTTTTTTGAAAACATAGTCGCTGACTTCCATTCCGTCTTTTCTCTTAACAGGTTGCGATTCGGGCTGATACCATTCACCGTATTTGGCGTAATACTTGATTTTGGCACCATCACGAAAATCGAAACGGCGAGGCCAATATTTTGATTCGCCATATTGCTCACGTCCAAGATAAGAAACCAATCGCTTGAAAGAACTTGGTTCGTTTTCGTTCAAAGGAGGATTGGAATTTGCACGGATTAAAATATGAGTGTTGACGGTATAAGCAAAAATCATGAGCGAAATAGCTGTAAATACAAGGGTTAGGATTTTTCGACTTTTCGTATAAGAGCGATACAAACCGAACGCCAAGGCAACTAATGCAGCTATGAACAATACTGTTATAATTGGATTACCCTCGACCAAGTATTCTCTTGCGGCATTTTTGAATGGTAAGTTGCCGGCTAGGAAATTCGGTATCCACATGATTATTATCTGATAAACGAAGAAGAAGGATACAACAGCAAGTATTCCCATTATAATAAAGGATTTAACCGTTACTTTATATTTCCTGAAGTAAACGACCAGAAATACGGAATACATCGTAAGAATTGCCAAAAGGTGAATACCTGAACTCAGAACAGTAAGGTATGCTATGAGAAGTAAATAGCGCTCGTGACCGGGTTTGTCGGCAACTTCGTTCCATCGCATCATAAAATAAACAACTATAGCTGTAAAAGCGGTGGTCGAGGCGTAAACTTCAGATTCGACACCGTTGAACCAAAGAGTATCGCTGAAACAAAAAGCCATTGCTCCGACGAAAGCCGAACCATAGACTGCCAATGCGTCGCTGATTGATTGGACGGGGTCTTTGCGTAAATTCTCGATAACTTTAACAGTAATCAAATAGAGAAGAAAGACAGAAAGCGCGGTTACGACAACAGAAACGAAATTAATGCGCCAGTTGTCGTCGCCGAATGGGATAATTAATTGAAAGAGTTTGCCAACCATAAGAAAGAGCGGCGTCCCCGGAGGGTGCGGAACTTGCTGCCATACGGCAGCAGCGCTGAATTCGCCGCAATCCCAGAATGGGGTCGACGGCTGCATTGTCATAATGTAAACGACGAGCGTCACCAAGAAGGATAGAAAAGCAAATCCGCGATAAATAATTTTGTTGTTCATTGCTTATATTTATTTGTTATACATGAATTTTCATAGAAAAAAACAAGAATACAAAAATAATCAGAATTCCTCAAAATTCAATAATAAATGGTAAAACAAGCCTTAATTATTTTATAATAAAGCCGTATAATTAAGATTGAATCAGATATTATTACGGTATAAAGATAAAATTTGTTATATTACATGGATAAAGTATTCTTGAACATTTATATTTTAATAATTTTTTCCAAGTATCAATGATTAGCTTTTTAACTCATTCGATTAAATTATCAAGGCTTTTTATTGCTTTTTCTTTTCTCATAGTCTGCAGTAACTATTTGCGTGCAACGCCAGAATTCGCGCTCTGGTCGGACAATCGCTGCTCGAAATGCCACGTCGCTTCATCCGGCGGCGGCATACGCAACGATTTCGGTGGCTCGTTCGGCAGGGAATCCGCTATTTTTAGCTATTCTGATATTGGATTGACAAGCGACAACAAGCAATTAACGAACAATTCTTTTTTCGACAACAAGTTGTTTATCGGTGGGGACTTGCGTTTCCAATTCATTCGCTCACATAAAGTCGAAAATCCCGTAACACGGCTCATACCGATGCAGGCGACAATTTCTGCTGCAGTTAACTTCCCCCGATGGCTCATACTCGAAGGACAATACAATTTCGGACGTCTTGTGTTTCTGGGGCAACGCAGCTGGGCAGCCTCTTTGATGTTCAAGCCATCGGACGACTTGCCGTCGCTTCGTATCGGCTTTTTTCAGCCGTCGCTCGGCATTCGTGATTGCGACATGACGAGTTTAGACCGGCGTATTGCGGCGACTGATGGCACGGAATCGCTGATTCCGCCGGATTATGCTGAATGGGGCGCCGAAATTGATTACGAAGCCTTCGATTGGATTACTCTCAATACAGGTATCTTCGATAGCGAGGGCTTGAGCCAATTGCAGCTCTTCGGCGGACAGCTGCCATTGTTGCCTCTTAAGCATAATCCTTCATTTATAGCAAGGATAGTTCTATATCCCTCTTGGCTAATTGAATTTCTGCCCGAAATGTATATTGGCGCATCGTCGCTCATTAATGGAGATTTCATATACAATAATTATTTTACCGGCTTTGCTTTACAAGAAGATATTCATCTTTATTTCAAGTATGCGCAAACAAACTTACCATATACACGAACTACGAACAACATGATTTTCGGCGCAATGTATATGCCTTTTCGCGGGCTATTTCTCGGCGCTCGCTGTGAGTACGGCGATACGGAATTGATATTTTATAATGGCAAGGTGCCGCTCAAGACTTGGCAGTTAGTGTATAATTCGAAGGCATTTATTTTACCGTCGCTGGAGTTTATACCAGAGCTGCGTTATGTGGATTGTCCGGAATACCGCTCTTGGCGCTGGGTTTTCCAATTTCATATTTATAATTGATATTTTATGCTGAATAAGGATGAATTAGCGGAAAAAATCCAAGCGTTGACCGGTTGGAAAGTAGATAATCGGCGATTTAAAATCGTAACCGATACTTCCGATTGGATGGCAATCACCAAAGGCGATGTTATCAGGATCGATGGCAGGGATTTCGTTGTTCGAGGCAATATGCACGAACCGCGTTTCGGAATTGACGAGCAGCCCAAATACTGGGTTTTCAACGCTATTGAACTTGAAACTGGAGAGGAAAAAATAATTAAAACTGTTTTTTACGAAGAATTTTATGTCCATATCAGCATATTCAAAATCCGCTGCTACCGCAGTCCCGAAAAAGAAGCTCAAGTGCTGGAGCAAACCCGTGGCGACGAACGATTTATGCAGGGCAAGGCATTTCTCGACGAAAAAGGTAACAATGTTCGTATAATCGATTTCATTCGCGGTAAAACCCTTTTTCATTTCATTCCATCTATCTCAAAGCCGCATGAGCAGTATTTTTTCGAGGATTTCCCGATTATCCTGACAAAACTGGCAGATTCGATTAGCGCAATACAAAAACTACATAATTTCGGGCTTTGCCATGGCGATATTCGAAACGACCATATTTTAATCGACGCTGCAGACGGAGCTTTCCGGTGGATTGACTTTGATTTAAAGCAAGATGTTACTGATTTTGATGTCTGGAGTATGGGAAATTTATTATCCTATTGCGCCGGCAAGGGCATTTTAACGTTTTCAGCTGTTTTAAAGGATAAAAATATTGAAACAAGTATCAAAGAAAGCCTAAAAGCTGAGGATAGCTCTGCATTTTATGAATACCGTATCATGAATCTTCAAAAAGTATATCCATATATGCCAGAAGGTTTTTCGAATTTACTCAGGCACTTTACAATCAGACCTGTTGGTTTTTTCCGAAATATTAACGAATTCACGGATAAGTTTTTCGATACGATTCAAAAAGAATTCAATATCACGTTCTCACCAAAAGAATTATGACAGAAGGCTATATTAAATTCCGACTCGAATGGCTGAAAAGCGATGCCGTTACCTACGAAATGCTCAAAGAAATCAATCCGGCGCGTACCGAATTGTTCGATATGGGATTTATCGGCATTGACGACGAAGGCTATGGTTTTGGCAATATCAGCGTTCGCCAAAGCGGTAACAAATTCCTCATCAGCGGCAGCAGAACCGGAGGAATCCGCATACTCGAGCCTCGACATTATGCAATTGTCATGGATTTCAATATTGCAGAAAATTTTGTGCAATGCCGAGGCGAAATCGAGGCAAGCTCGGAATCGCTTTCCCATGCTGCAATTTACGCCGCTTTGCCAGAAATTAAGTCGGTTATTCATATTCACAACCAACGGCTTTGGCAAAAATTTCTTCACATTCTTCCAGCAACGTCCCTAAGTGCCGAATACGGCACGCCCAAGCTTGCCGATGAAATCAGGAGAATTTTAGTTCAAACCGAAAAACAAAACCAACGAATTTTTATCCTCGGAGGCCATCCCGACGGATTAATCTCGTATGGCAGGTCTATTTTTGAAGCATACAAAGAAATAATCGAAATTAACTCTGTTGGTATTTAGTCGAAAAGCCATTCTTTTTAACAACAATTTTTTTATATAATTAAAATTGTTTAATTTTGATTTTTTTTTTGAATAACCGGGTAAAAATATATGAAGACAATGATTGAACCCTATAAGATTAAAACAGTTGAGCCAATACCAATGACGACCGAAGAGGACAGAAGGGTTTTTATAAAAGAAGCGTTTTATAATCCATTCAATATTCGTTCAAATCATATAACCATAGATATGCTTACCGACAGCGGCACAACCGCAATGAGCAGCAAACAATGGGCGGCTCTCATGGACGGCGACGAAGCCTATGCCGGTTCGAAAAGCTATTACAAATTTGAATCGATTCTTAAGGAAATCACTGGTTTTAAACATATCATCCCAACGCATCAAGGGAGAGCCGCCGAACGCATACTATTCGGCATTTTGGCTGGCCCCGGCAAACTGTTTCCGAATAATACGCATTTCGACACCACTCGCGGGAATATTGAATTCGACGGCTCCGAAGCATTCGATTTTCCGACCGAAATCGGCTCGAAACCGGATGTAGTCGCGGATTTCAAGGGCGATATAGATTTGGCTGCCCTCGAAGAGTTCATCGAAACTCGAGGCAAGGATAACATTCCGATTTGTATGTTAACTGTTACAAATAATACTGGTGGCGGTCAGCCTGTTTCGATGGCGAATATCCGTGCCACAAAAGAACTGCTTAAAAAATACGACATACCTCTATTCCTTGACTGCTGCCGTTTTGCCGAAAATGCCTACTTCATCAAGCAGCGCGAAAAAGGTTACGAAAATAAATCAATAATGGAAATCTGCCAAGAAATGTTTTCCTATGCCGACGGTTGCACAATGAGCGCTAAAAAAGACGGCTTAGCAAACACCGGCGGTTTCATCGGATTGAATGACGATAAGATTGCCGATGCCGCCAAAGTATCGCTAATCGTAACCGAAGGCTTTTTAACATATGGTGGATTGGCACGCCGCGACCTTGAAGCATTGGCACAAGGTTTCGTCGAAGTAATGGACGAAAATTATCTCAGCTCACGTATCGGTCAAATCAAGTATTTTGGCGACAAATTAATCGAAGCTGGAGTACCGATTCTAGTTCCGACTGGCGGACATGCCGTATATCTCGATGCCAAGCGATTTGCGCCTCATATCGCTCCTGAATTCTTCCCCGGACAAAGCATTTCTTGCGAAGTATTCATAAAAGGCGGCGTTCGCGCATGCGAAATCGGCTCAATTATGTTCGGAAAGAAAGACAAGAACGGCAAACACATTCCTCCGGCAATGGAATTGGTTCGATTTGCCGTGCCACGCAGGGTTTATACTCAAAATCACATTGATTACACGATTGAAACTATTGTCGAAGTCTTCAAAAATAGAGATAGCCTTCGCGGAATGAAAATCGTATGGGAACCGCCTATTCTCAGGCATTTCACTGCTAAATTCGATTATGTGTAATGTTCAGGTTATTCATAATATTAGCCGTAATTTTCATTGTTGTTGCAATGATTCCGGTAATTGTCCGCAAGTATTTTCGCAAGTTGTTTTCAGCGTTTATTCCAGATGAAAGAACAGCCGATAAACAAGAACAGGAGCGAGAAAACGTGATTTATAAAAAAGACGAAATAATAGTTTTAAAAGGTGAAGCCGGCAAAAAATCAACTGGCGAAGATTAAACCAATTTTCCGAAATGATTGCGAAAGCCCCGTTAATAGCCGCCATTGATGTAGGAACTAACTCGTTCCACCTTGTTATTGCTTCGGTCAACCAACGCGATATGATGCACATTCATACCCGCGACAAGGAAGTGGTCCGCCTTGGCTCGAGCGGAAACGATATGAAATTTTTGGAGGCTGAGGCGATCGAACGCGGCGTTCGCGCCTTAAAAAATTTTTCAGAACTTGCCGCTTCAACCAATGCAGAAGTGCGCGCAGTAGCCACCTCCGCCGTTAGAGAAGCAGCTAATCGCTATGACTTTCTCGAGCGAGTGCGCAACGAAACCGGTATCGAAGTCGAAGTTATTTCAGGCGACGAAGAAGGCAGGCTAATTTATATTGGAGCGCTGCATGCCTTGCCTATTCTCAATAAACGAACACTTGTAATCGATATCGGCGGTGGCAGCACAGAAACAATCGTTGGCTTTCAAGGCAATATCGAATATGTGCATAGCGAAAAACTCGGCGCAATTCGCATGACCAAAAAGTTTTTCGATACCCCGAAAACCACTCCTGCTCAAATCGAAGCATGCCGTAACTTTATTCATGGTGAATGGACTCCGGTTCTTAAAAAATTATCTCAATACAATTTTGAAACCGTAGTCGGCACTTCGGGAACAATAATTAATTTGGCAATTATTGCGCTTTCGCTCAACCAGCAGCCGATTCCAGAAATCATTAATGGTTTGACTGTCGGCAAGAAAGAAATGCAAAACGCCATTAACCGCTTAATCAAATCGCCTACGCTCAAGCAAAAGCAGGAAATACCCGGTATCGACCCAGCCAGAGCTGATATTCTCCTTGGCGGAGCGTTGATATTCGAACATATTATGAATTTTTTGAATTTCGACAAGATTGTGCTGTCGTCTTACGCATTGCGCGAAGGAACGGTTTTCGATACAATTCAAAAAAAAAAGAATATTAGTGAATACAAGCATCTGAGCCATTTACGCTACTCCACGATTTACAATTTGTGCAAGGTGTTCAATATCGAGATGAAGCACGCCGAATATGTGAAATTTCTTTCGCTGAAACTTTTCGACGACTTAACATCTTTGCACAAACTCGGTTCTGAATGCCGCGAAATACTCGAAGCCTCGGCGCTGCTGCACGATGTCGGCTATATGATTTCCCACGACCAGCACCACAAGCACAGCTACTATATTTTGAGCAATTGTATAATGCCCGGTTTTACCAACGACGAAGCTGAAATAATCGCCAACATTGCACGTTATCACAGGAAAAGTCATCCGAAGAAAAAACACGAGAATTACGTGCGATTGAGCGCCGAAAAGCAGCGAATAGTGCGCATTTTAGCTGGTATCCTCAGGATTTCGGAAGGACTTGACCGAAGACAATTACAAGTGTTATCAAACATTTCGGCTTTAATGGAACAAAATGGCATAAAAATTACGCTGAATAAAAGCGACGATGCCGCAGTCAATCCTGATATTGAGATTTGGGGAGCATTGCAACGCAAGCAATTGCTCGAAGAGTCGCTCGGCAGAGTCATTTCCATTGAAGTTGCCGAATAATTCAATATATTATGAGAAAATTTCTATTTTTTAGCGAAAAACCGCAGGCAAAGACACTTTTACTTCATATATCTTTGTTTATTCTCACGTTTCTGACGTGTTCAATCGCTGGGACATTGTGGGCTAATCAGGATTTCACGGATTTGGCGAATATCAATTCAGGTTTTACTTATGCAGTATTAATTCTGACATTTCTGTCGTCGCATGAATTCGGCCATTACATAGCAGCCCGAATTCACGGCGTGGAAGCCACTTTACCATTTTATATCCCATTTCCGCCGTTCATGGGTTTTCCGAGTTTCGGCACGTTCGGAGCGGTTATAAAGACCCGCTCGCCCATTTACACAAAGAAAGCGCTTTTCGACATCGGCGCATCGGGTCCACTTGCGGGTTTTGCGGTTTGTTTTCTTTTTCTTTTCATTGGTTTAATAACCCTTCCGCCAAAAGAAGTAATTTATGAGTTTCATCCTGAATACATCACAAACTTCGGAGGCTTAATACCTGCGACAGGACTGCATTTCGGCGATACCTTGCTATATTGGATTATGTCGCATTTATTTGCTAATCCTACTGCTTGGCTGCCTCCGATGAACGAAATCTATCACTATCCACTGCTAAACGTAGGATGGTTCGGGCTTTTCGTAACATCGCTCAATCTTTTGCCCTTTGGGCAGCTCGATGGCGGACATATAGCCTATGCAATGTTCGGCGCAAAGCAAAAAATCATAGCAAAAGTAGTATTCATCACGCTTCTCGTTATCGGCGGATTATCAATGCTGGGTGTGGCATACGAATTGCTTCAAGTTGATAGCTCGTCGAAGATTGTAATTTTTCTTCAAAATATGCTGCTACCGCCACTTATATGGCTCAAGAATAATATTCCGTTCATTTATTCATTATGGAGCGGATGGTTATTTTGGGCGTTGCTCGGGCTGTTTGTCGTCAAGTTGCCACATCCCGCAATTGGCGGCGACGATGAAATCAACCAGCCACGAAGGATTCTGGGCTGGCTGGCAGCTGCAATATTAATAACTAGTTTTTCTTGGAACGGAATTTATTTAATCGAATGAACTATGAACAATGCACATGAAAGAGCGATTGAAATCGCAAAGCAAGGCTATAACTGCGCCCAATCAGTATTTCTGGCATTGGCCGAGAACAAGGGTATTGAACAAAACACAGCACTAAAACTTGCCACCGGTTTGGGCGGTGGTATCGCTCGGCGACAGAAAACCTGCGGTGCAATTACCGGAGCGATTCTTGCAATCGGGCTACTGACCGAAATCGAAGAAAGCAACATAGTAAAGTATAAGGATACGGTTTTTGCAAGAGCCAATCTTCTTTTCGAGCAATTTGAAAAGGAATTTTGCACAACGGAATGTATCGATTTGGTTGGTGAAGTTTTCTCAGATGATTCGGC
>CAYLSY010000010.1:0-17326 GCA_964386275.1 uncultured Hyphomicrobiales bacterium | reverse complement strand
GGCATCCATCCCTCAAAGTGTGTGCCAACCTGCAAGATGGATTCCGGGTCAAGCCCGGAATAATACATTTGTTGTATTATTCAGAAGTTACATAGAACAAATCCGAGGCTGATTCAAAAAAGAAATTTGTATTTTCAAGAAATATCATTAATTTGCAAAGTTTTATTTACTAATTGTTTTCATACTATTTACGGAGTAAAAAATGACTAAAGGAAGAATAATCCTGATTGTTTTCCTTCTATGCTTTGCAGCATCGTCCATATTTGCCCAGAAAATGCAAATTAAATCAAAAAGCGACAGCATTTCTTATGCTATTGGCGCAAATGTAGGTAAAAACCTTGTAAATAACATTACGCGCGATTCCTTAACCATTAATTATGATTTAATGCTCGAAGCAATCAAGCTGTCCTTTTACAATAAACCGCTACAAATGAGTGATTCCGTTATAGCCAAAGTATTAACCGATTTCCAAACTGAGATGCAAGCAATGGCACAAAAGAAACAAAATGAAGCAGCTAGCGCAAATTTGAAACGCGGCGAAGAATTTCTGGCGAAAAATAAAACTGAGCAAGGCGTTAAAACAACCCCCAGTGGACTCCAATATAAAATAATTACCGAAGGCAAAGGCAAAAAACCTGCAGCCACCGATAAAGTAAAAGTGCATTATCACGGCACGACTATCGACGGCAAAGTTTTCGATAGCTCCGTTCAACGCGGCGAGCCCATCGAATTTCCAGTCAACGGCGTTATCCAAGGCTGGCAGGAAGCGCTTCAAATGATGACCGAAGGCAGCAAGTGGCAGCTCTTTATTCCCTCGAACTTGGCTTACGGCGAGCGTGGCGCTGGCGGCGCAATCGGTCCAAACGAAGTCTTGATTTTTGATGTAGAGTTAATCCAAGTTCTCGGCTCTGATTCTGAAAAAACGCCCGATAACAAGCCAAGCGAAAAACCGAAAAAATAAAACGAATACTCTGAAAAAGTATCATTTTGTGCGTCAAAAAATTTGAAATATTCGCTTTTTTTTAACCGAGATTTCAAAATTGAATTCCAAGAAATAGTCCACTTAAAAATAGTGGACTATTTTAATAATTTGGGTGAAGCTATACTATCGACAATAAGGTGGCGTTTGCCACTTTTCATGCGTAAACAATGTGAATTAAAAGAAACATGCGCATAATTAAAATATATTCATTATTCTTTATAGTAGAAATAATAAATTAATATGCACTATGTTCTTTTATTTCAAATCGTTGCGAGTTTATAAATTGGTAATATAGCGCCGCTTATTTCTTTCCAACAATTTCAATAAGCATCTTGCCAAGCAGCAATACGCTGTCGGTCGAGATGCTTTTTAATTTCTCGTCGGTATCCGCTAAAATAGTAAAGGCTTTTTCAATTTCGTCAGGAGTGTATCTTTTTAAACTGGCAAGGTATTCAGGTACAAAATATGGGCTTGTGCCAATTAGCGGGGCAAGTTGGAAATGATTTGTCGTTTTCTGAGATTCCTCGATTAGCCGCCATAGCGAAATGAAAAACCTTGACAATATAGTAATAATCAGCATTTCTTGACGTTCGCAGCTCAGCATTTTTTCCATAATATTGAGCGAGGCAGCTAAATCTCGGCGCCCAACGGCTTTTTGCAATTCAAAAACATTAAATACACGAGAAGAACCTCCGGCAGAAGCAACATCATCCAACTCAATCTTTTTTCTGTTGCCGCAAAACGAGATGATTTTATCTATTTCCGATGCTAAATCCCTCAAGCTCGGATTCACCCGAGAAATGAGTAATTGAACGGCATCAGGAGCAAATTCCCTGCCTGCTTTTTTCGCCCTTTGCATTACCCAGCTAGCCAAATCGGATTCATATACTTTAGGAAATTCAAACCAAACATACCTTTCGATTAAATCGCGATAAGGAAACTTGAGCGAATCAATAGTTTTTTTGCCTGTTTTTTTTTGAAGCGAAGCTGATAAGCCGTTTAATGATTCGGCGCCGCCAACGAGGACAAGGTATGTAGTCTGAGGCGGATTTTCAAGGTATTTGCCGAAGGGCGAGGAGCTATCTGTTTTTTTACGGGTAGCAGAAAAATAGTTCTGGAAGTTTTTAATTATAACAAGCCGGCGTTCGGCAATAAACGGATAGGTCATACAGCTGTCCAATGCCCTGTCCAATGGCATGGTTTCTTGTTCAATAATCTGGAAGTCGTAAGAATTTTCTTTGTCCGTTACTTCGGTTTCAACTAATTTATGCCAAGCCTCTTCGATAAGAAACTCCTCGTCGCCAAATAAGAATAATATGGGCGTTCTTTTTTTTTCGGCAAGAAATTTCTCAAAAGCGTTACTCATCTTTGCTTCCATTGTCGGAATTCGGTTCAAGGTAATGCGGAGCAATGGCTTTCAATACCTTTGTAATAATTGTAGCTGGGTTTGAGGGTTTTGCAATATAATCTGTTATTCTCATCTTCGCGAGTTTGATAATCAATTCCGGAACACGAAGAGCGGAACATACAATTACAGGCACGTCTTGATACCCCGGTAATTGACGAATATTCCTCAGCGCAGTCAAACCGTCCATTGCCGGCATTTCCATGTCTAACAAAATAAGCGATAGCGTTTTTGTTTTCATAATCTCAAAGGCAATTATTGGATTTTCGGCTTCAAATACTTCCATTTTCAGCTTTTTCCCCAATAGCGCTTTAATGAATTTCCTATATGGAGCCTCATCGTCGATTATTATTACGCTGTATGCTGATAAATCAAATTCCATAAATCATATATTATCATTTATTTATGTTGTAAATGGCACGGTAATAATAAAAGTTGTTCCTTCGCCAATATTTGAAATGCACTCAATATACCCTCCGAGCGCTGTAATTGAGTTTTTAGCAATAGATAGCCCTAACCCAGTGCCAGAAACATTTCCGATATTTTTACCTCTGAAGAAAGGCTCGAATAGCGACTGTTTGTCCGTTTCTGTTATTCCGATTCCATAATCTTTGACGGATAATATCAAATTCCCGTTTTTAAGTTTAACGTCAAACTCTATTGACGAATCATCGTAGGAATACTTGATTGCATTTGTAAAAACAGAAACTAAAGATTGACGAATCAGTTTTTCATCAATAATAATATTTTGGTAATCCTCTTTATCAATTGAAAAATCGATTCTGCATTTACCTTTAGCAAAATACTGCATTTCATAAGTAAAATCAAGACAAAACTGCTCTATGTCAATGCTGACAGGGTTAACTTCGATTTTGCCAACTTCCATTTTATTGAAAGTGATTATATCTTTCAGCAAGGTCTCCATTGTCTGAATCGACTTATTGATTATGCCAAAGTATTTTTGTTTGTTCTCATCGCTAAGCTTTGTGCCGTAATCCGATAGAAGCTGCGTCGACATTAATATTGCCTGAAGCGGCGTGCGATACTCATGCGAAACCATCGCAATAAAGCTCGATTTCAGTTCGTTTAGCTCCTGCTCTTTCTCGAGTGCTTGCCTTATTTCTTCCTCCGACCTGATTCTTTGAAGCGCAACGGCAAACAGCGACGCAAGGCGTTCTAATATTTCAGTGTCCTTATCCGAATAATCACGCGCTGGATTGGTAACGGCAATTATTCCTACCAATTGAGCGCCGAACAGAGCCGGAACTGCAATATACTTTTTCAAGTTTATGTGAAAATCAATTAAATCATCTTGTGAATCATTCTCTTCGTAATCATTTACTACCAAGGATTGTTTGTTCTCCATTATTCGTTCGACAAACGATGGATACTTTTTAAAAACATATGGGGTGTCGGTAGCGCTTCCATCAATGGTATTATATGTTGGTAAAACCAGATTGCCGTTTTCCAAATCGATATATCCGACAAAACCTTCCAAAGAACCGGTGAGATTGCAGGCGTGTTCAAGAATAGTATCGGTGATTTCTTTTAATGAAGCCAATGTTATTATAGCCCTTGATAAATCGGCAAAAGCTGAATTGATTGCAGCTTCCCAGAACAAAGCCTCTTCGATTTGTTTACGTTCGGTGATGTCTTCGAAGCTCTCAATGCCGCCGATGACTTCTCCTTGCGCATTTCGAAGCAAGTCTATATTCATCGTAATAATTTTTTTATCTCCGGCTTTGGTAAACATTACAGATTCTCTGCCAAATATTGGTTTTGTGATACTATCGTCAAAAATTGGGCATGTCTCTGTTTCAAGTATACTCAAACATTGGTAGCATGGTTTGCCGATGATTTCATCGGGTTTATAACCTGTTAATGCGCTTATTCTTTCGTTCCAGCTTGTTATTCTTCTGTTTCTATCAACTGTAAATATGCAGCTTGGAGTTACCTTGTTGAGCAATTCGGCATATTCCTTAGCCAATCGGACTTCTTCTTCAGCTTTCTTGATGTTAGTAATATCGACAATAATACCGACAATCCCCGCTACTTCATTATCCGAACCGAAATAACATGAGCGGAAAAGCAGCATGTTAAGTGCTTTCCCGTCTTCAATTTCGAGTAAGTCCTCGTATTGTTGGATGCCTTTGTTGTTGATTAACTCCGTATCCATCTGGTCATAATACTCAGCTTTATAAGGCTGGTATAATTCGAAAACCGTTTTGCCGATAACTTCTTGGCGATTCAATCCAAGTTTGGTTTCGAATGCCTTGTTGCATCCCAAATACTGCCTGCGAACGGCATCTTTGTAATATATCGGATTTGGAATCGTATCAATCAATTTTTGCATGAAATCATTCTGGAAATTAAGCTCGATTAACGCCTTTTTTCGAGCTATTGCAACGGCAATTTGCCCAGTGATTGATTCGATGAACTCAATATCTTCGTATGTGAATTGATTGGGATTATTATAATCCTGCAGCACCAAGGCGCCGATTACTTCTTCGTCGACAACGAGCGGCATGCCAAGCCATACCTTGGGATTTCTCCCCGAGGCGATTTCTTCTTCTGAGCAATATGGCAGCATTTCTTCGTCGACTAGCATTAGTGTTATACCTTGTGCGATTACCCTTGCCGAAAGATATTTATTTTCGTCAAGCTCGATATAATCAACAGTCAGTTCCTCGATTTCGTCTACATAGTACGGAAATGTTATTCTTTGAGTGGTTTTATCGTAAAGAGCAATAAATAGATTCTTACATTCGACTGTTTTATTTAAATTCTTATGAATCTCTTGGAATAATTCATTTAAATCGACGGTCGAATTTATTGCCTTGGAAATTTCAGAAATTGTTGATAAATAGTTCTGATACTTTTTATCTTGTGTAATATCGCGCGCAATACCTTCGACGCCAATAAAATTGTTTTTTTCATCATAAACCAAGTGAGCGTCGACCGAAAGGAAAATCAACGAACCATCCTTGCGAACAGCCCTGAATATATAATTATTCAAGTTGCCGTATTTTTGTATTTCAGCTAAGAAATTGTTTATTTCGTCTTTATCCTTGATGAAAATCATTAGGTCCTTGTTTATCAATTCTTCAATATTAAACCCAAGTATTTCTTTCGCAGATGGAGATAAAATTTGAACAACTCCTGTGTGACTTATTTTGAAATATATATCAAATAGTTTTTCGAATAGCATTCTGTAACGCTCTTCACTTTCGATAAGAGCTGTTTGAGCATGCTTTTCCTCGGTTATATCCTCTAATATTCCATCGATGAATGCCGGTTTGCCATTTTCATCCAGAATAATGTTGCCGGTGTCTCGGACCCATATCTTTTCTCCGGTTAATTTTCTGATCTCCATCTCAACTTGAATTATTGAAGAGGAAGACTTTAATTGGTCGAGAAGGTTGTTTCTGATTTCAGCTTTTTCGTAGAAACTGTTTACATTTGTTTTAGACATTGAAGACAAGTCATTAATGCCCAAAATTTTCATCAAAGCAGGATTTCCTTGTAGGATTTGACCTTCCATGTTTGTTCGATATACTCCAACCGGTAATTGATTGACCAAAGAACGCAACTTTTCCTCGCTGTTAACAAGGGCAGTTTCTGCTCTTTGTCGTTCACGTATTTGATTGGAAAGCTCATGATTGATTTGTTCAAGCTCTAAATTAGTTTGCTCGAGCATTTGTGTTCGCTCGCGAACTCTTTGCTCGAGTTCTTGTTGGTAGCGCAAGAGAGCTTCTTTTGCGTTCTTTTCGACGGATATATCTTTGATGAATGATAAAATGCACTTTTCGCCATACAACTCAATAATGGAAAAGCTCGACGATGCAGGTATCATCTTGCCTTCTTTTGTTCTTAGGTATGTTTCCCTGTCGACAATTGAGCTATTTGTTGTTAATTCATTCAGGAAATCTTCCCGCGATAATGTGTCGTCGACCCATATGTGCAAATCGTTGGTTGATTTGCCGATTATTTCATTTCGCTCGAATTTTGTAATTTCGGTAAACTTGCTGTTAACTTCAATTATGCTGCCGTCGGAAAAACGAGTTATGGAAATGCCGTTCGGACTTAAGTGGAATACTTTGAAAAACTTGTCCAATCCCTGCTGAATACTTCTTTGAATGTTTATTCTTTCGGTTATGTCATGGAATGTGCCTGCAAGACGATAGCCGATTTCGCCGGGTATTAAATAGCTGTAGAACTCATAATATTTATTTTCTTTTCCTTGAGCTTCAAATGGAATCTCGAACTTTTTATTAAGCCATACCGGTTGACCAACACTTAACAAATCTATGTATGATTCTTTGATTAGCCTGAGTAATTCGTTGAATATCATACTGCTTGAAGGCATTTGCTCGAAAACATTCCAGAAGTATTGACCAATCGTTTTATCCTTGTTAATACCTGAAAGCCTTTCCATTGATTGATTCCACTCGATTACTACTCCGGTTTCGTTAAGCATGAAGATGCCGTCTTCGGAGTTGGCAATGACGCTGCGGAAGCGATATTCGCTTTCAATTAGCGCTTCCGAAGCTTTCAGCTTCTCGGTTACGTCGCGGAATACAATTATTGCGCCGATTACGTCGCCGTTGTTATTTAATATCGGCGAATAACTATCTGAAATATAAAATTCCCTGTTGTCGAGTGCCTGAAGCAAAATATTTTCCGGCAGCGATTTGCTGACTTTGTCTTTGAAAATCGCCTCAAGTTCAAGTTTTACCGCCTCTTTTGTCTTTGGATTAAATATCTTGAAAACGGATGTGATTGGCATGCCAAAAGCGTCCTGCGAAGTGATTCCGATTAAATATTCTGCAACAGGATTAAGCATCTCTACTCGGCTGTTGGTTCCGACAACAATTACGCCGTCGCCGATTGATTTCAATGTTTGATTTAATCGTTCTTCGTTGTCTGCTAGTTGGGTTACTAATGTATTTCTGTAAGAAATTTGTTTTTGGGCGATTAACGCAAAAAGTATCAGGCATAACACAAGCACCAATCTCATGTAAAGAACGTGGGGCTGCTCGAATGGCAGTAATGATTGAAGAAACGTTTCTGCCCAGCCGAATACAATAAAGCCAACTGCAGTGTCGATTATCCAATATACTGCGATGATGATGATTACAATTGATGATAGTTTGGTCGTTGTCTTCATCTGATTTTATGCTGTCTAGTTTTTATCTTTTTTTTATAATATATAATATTTTAAAAGATAAAGTATTTTAAAAGTTAAAGTCCTTTTTATATTTTCGTATAATCAGTAAATAATAAAAATGGTATTTACCTTATAATAAAATTTAACCTACAAAAAAAATATCAAAGAACAAACTATTTTAACAAATATCAATGTGGAAATATGAAACCTTCATTTTTCTTTGTTGGGGTCTTTATTATACTCTGCTATTCGAATAGTATTATATCGGCTCAATCTGTTCCTGAGCCTCATATATTAGCTGTATCGAGCTATTCGTTCACAGAATGGGCGGATTCCATGCCTGCGGCTACGTATCCGCCGAACATGTTTTTTCATCAAACCGATTTACTCGACCCGCCGCTCGAATATGAAATGAAATCCGATTGGAACGCCGCATACAATCTTACTTCGAAATCAAGAATTAACGGCGCTGGCAAAGACGGCATCAGCTTTATTAACACCGCTTCGGCACAAGACGGCGGAGGCTGGGTCGGAGCGGCAGTTGTCGCTTTGGATACCCGGAATTGTTCAAGAATTAAAGCGATTTGGACTGGACGAACATATACTTCGAACGACAGAAAATATGCAATAGCTCTGCAGTATAAAATCGGCGTCGACGGTGCATATATTGATTTAAATTCCATCTATCCTACGGCTGACGCAGGCAGTTCTTATTCCATGGACACTTTAACTTTGCCCGCTGAAACCGAGAATCAACCGCTCGTGCTGCTTCGCTGGAAGTATTATTATGTAGAAGGCAATTCAGGACAGCGTTCGAAACTCGGTTTAGACGATATTTATATTTTTGCCGACAGCATAAATACTTCATATGTCGAAGAAGCAAACCAAGAATTAATAATAGTAGATACTTACGTTAACAGAAGCCAGTTAATCATCCTATTCGAGAAGAATTCAGGCAGAGATTGCCCCGTCGAAGCTTCGCTTTATAACTGTATCGGAGAGTCGGCGCTCGCCAAGCGCAGAATTGAACCTTCGTCGGCAAGTGAAGCATTTATGGACATAAGTAAGTTGAACCGCGGCATATACTTTCTTGTCCTGGAATCGGACAAGAGTATTGCGGTAAGAAAAATTCTTCTTTGAAAAACATAAAATTATCCTTATATTTGTAGTCCTTTGGTGCCGTAGCCAAGTGGTTAGGCAGCGGTCTGCAAAACCGCGAACGTTGGTTCGAATCCAATCGGCACCTCAAACATCAAAGCCGGAACAATTTTGAAGATGGCTAAAATGTGAATTCGTGGCTTTCACGCCACTTTTTTTTGTTTTGTTAGAGAATTTGAAAAAATCATATGGCAGGCTCAACCTCAGATTTAAGACCGGGCGCAGTTATTAACTTTAACGGCGAATTGCACGTAGTGCTGGAATCCGAACACAGGACTCCGGGCAACTTGCGCGCTTTTTACCAAGTCAAGATGCGCAACATGCGCACCGGAAAACTCAGCGAAAACCGCTTCCGTTCGGGCGAAGCAATCGAATTTGTACGCGTCGAAAGAAAAAATTACCAGTACCTTTACCGCGACGGAAACAGCTTATTCTTCATGGATATGGACACGTATGAGCAAATTCCGGTTGATGCTCAAGTCATTAGCAGCGGCTTGGAATTTTTGAAGGAAAATCAAGACGTTCAACTCGCATTTGTCGGCAACGACGTTATCGACGCAGAATTACCTCCACATGTTCACCTGCGGGTCGAGCATACCGAACCCGGCGTCAAGGGCGACACGGCAACGAATGTGCTGAAGCCTGCAGTCGTCGAAACCGGCGCAACAATCCAAGTGCCGATTTTCATCAACGAAGGCGACCTTTTGCGCGTCGATACCCGCACCGGCGCTTATATTGAACGCGTTAAGGAATAAAACGTAAATCCACATCTAACTTACAAACATAAATAAAGTTTTGTTTAGGAATCATAGTTGCGTATATTGCAATATGATTCCTTTTTTTTTGTCAATATTATAATTGAAATTTAGGTTCGGCAAAAAGATATTTCTCGCTATTTTCTTCAATTAGACGACTCACTTTAGGCTAAGAGATTACCTTTGGCAAAATTTTTATTTATTTGATTCCGACTATTTTTTAGTATCGGCGGTTTATTTAACGCTATAAGAGAGTTCTGAAAAAAATAGTCATTCAGAGCGAAACGAAGTGTAGCGAAGAATCCATCTTCCTCTCAAATAATGTATTCTTCGTTTTGCTCCAAATTATATTGTATTCGTAAGGGATTGAAAAGGTAAATGTTTATCTTAAAATCCCCCTACACCCTTTTTCAAAGGGGGAAAAGAAAGTGTCATTCATTTTTTTCAGTTAAGCGCAGCATTAACAGCGCCTTAGATTGACGAATTCATCCTTTTGTTAATTTTTCAGAGGTCTCAAATAATAAATTATGAATTATGAATTTTTTGGAAATTATTTATTCAAAATATTCAGATTAATTAATACGAATCATAGTTCAAATATTGGTTGAATATATTTCAATTATTTATTATTAAAATTCAGAGGTACAAATGGATTTAAACTACCTTAAAAAACTCTTGAAAGTATTCGATGAAAGCGGTTCTTCGGAACTTCAAATCGAAGAAGAAGGTTTAAAATTGAAATTATCCAAAAGAAATAAATCCCAAGAATACAGCATAGTTATGGGACAAGGGGCTTACCCGCCGCCGCACGGAATGTTTCCGCCAATATATCAGCCCGAAATCAATAGAGCTGTCGCCGCCGAGCAAGCAATAACCGTTGCCGACAAATCCCCCAAACCGACGGAACATCATACCGTTGCAACTGACAGCGACGACGGTAAACACAAAATCTTCTCGCCGATTGTTGGCACGTTCTATCGCGCCCCGTCGCCCGATTCCGAGCCATACGTCGAAGTAGGCTCGCGTGTCGTGCCGGGTCAAACGCTTTGCATTGTTGAAGCAATGAAGCTGATGAACGAGATTGAAAGCGACATTGCCGGTACGGTCGAGAAAATCCTTGTCGCAAATTCTCAGCCGGTCGAATACCATCAGCTGTTATTCGTAATAAAGCCGGATTAAGCCATGATAAAAAAAATTCTCATCGCCAACCGTAGCGAAATTGCTCTTCGGGTAATTCGCGCTTGCAAGGAACTCGGCATTGCGACAGTCGCAGTCTATTCCGAAGCGGACAAAGAATCGCTGCACGTCAAATTTGCTGACGAAGCCGTGTGTATCGGTCCCCCGCCGTCTAAGGACAGCTATCTGAACATTCCGCAAATTATTTCTGCGGCAATTGTTACGAATGCCGATGCCATTCACCCGGGTTACGGATTTTTGGCAGAAAACGCTACTTTTGCCGAAATATGCAAGGATTGCAATATTACTTTTATCGGTCCGAGCGCGGACGCAATGCGCCGAATGGGGCATAAATCCGTCGCCAAGGAAACTATGCGTGCCGCAGGTGTTCCGGTTATTCCCGGAAGTCCGGGCATAGTTCATACATTGGGCGAAGCTTTGCGGTTATCGAATGAAATCGGATATCCAGTTTTGCTGAAAGCAGCAGCAGGAGGAGGCGGCAAGGGTATGCGGCTTGTTTACTCGGACGACGAACTGAAAAAAGCTTTTCCCATGACTCGCAACGAAGCCGAAAAAGCCTTCAAGAATCCCGACTTATATATAGAAAAAGTTATTACAGATGCCCGGCATATCGAAATCCAAATTATCGGAGATTTGCACGGCAACGTTATTCACCTCAACGAGCGCGAATGCTCGATTCAACGGCGCCACCAAAAGCTTATCGAAGAATCGCCATCGGCGGTGGTTTCGCAGGAACTTCGTGCCAGAATGGGCGAAGCTGCTGTCAGTGGGGCAAAAGCGGTTAATTACTACGGTCCCGGCACAATTGAATTTCTGCTTGACAAAGACGGCAAATTCTATTTCATGGAGATGAATACACGCATACAAGTGGAGCATCCTGTTACCGAAGAATCGCTCGATATGGACTTGATTAAGGAGCAAATCCTTGTCGCCTCCGGCGAGCCGCTTAGCCTGAAGTCGAGCGAACCGAAGATGCATGCTATCGAATGCCGTATCAATGCCGAAGACCCGTTCAAGGACTTTCGTCCTTCGCCCGGAGTGATATCGGTGCTACATTTCCCAGGAGGACGAGGCGTCCGCGTAGATTCGCATATTTACTCGGGCTACCGTATTCCGACGCATTATGATTCGCTGCTGGCGAAGCTGATTACTTTCGGTAAAACACGCTTGATTGCTATATCGCGTATGAAACGCGCTCTCGAGGAATTTACTATCGAAGGCGTTTCGACTACGATTCCGTTCCACCAACGAATGATGGAAAATCCGGATTTTATTAATGGCAGCTTCGACACAAAATACCTTGAATCGCACGACTGGAAGAATAATTTCGAAGCGATTCAAGTATAATTTTCATTTCGATAGTATCAAACATTTTCGATAGTATAAATCAGGCTTGACAGAACTCTTTCTTGTCTGAGCTATGATTTATTTGATTAAAGAGTATATCTAATTTAAAAATAATTTTATCAATCCGGCAAAATTTTTCCTTCATAGGCTTGGAGCAGGATTTGTGCTGCTTCGGCAGAGTTCATCGTGCCGTTTGATACTTTTTCCTCAATCGAAGGAATAATATTTTTTACTTTTGCATTTGAGTAGAACTGTGTTTTCAGGCTGTCGTTGATGATGGCGTGCACCCATTCGATAGCCTGAGAGCGGCGCCTTTCTTGGAAAACGCCGCTTTGCTTTGTAATCTCTTCGAATTCAAGAATTTTTTGCCATATGTCGTCTATTCCATTGTCATTCAAAGCGGAAGCGGTCAAAACGCAAGTCTCCCAGCCTTCGGTAGCCGGCAGCAGATAATGAACCGCTGTTTTATACGAGACTAATGTGGATTGAGCCTTGAAAACATTATCGCCATCGGCTTTATTGATGATAATAGCGTCGGAAAGCTCTACTGTGCCTTTTTTCAAACCTTGAAGCTCGTCGCCTTCGCCGGGCAACAGCAATAGCATAAAGAAATCTACCATTGAACGTGCGGCAACTTCGCTTTGGCCTGCGCCAATTGTTTCGATTATAATGACATCGAAACCGGCGGCTTCGCAAGCAATGATGCTTTCCCTTGTTTTTCGGGCAACTCCGCCAAGATTGCCGCCAGATGGCGATGGACGAACAAAAACGTTTTTTAATTGCGATAATCGTTCCATTCGTGTCTTATCGCCCATGATTGAACCGCGAGAGCGTGCGCTGCTCGGGTCGATTGCCAATATTGCAACATTATGATTTAAATTTGCCAAATAATTCCCGAATGAATCGATAAAAGTGCTTTTTCCTGCTCCGGGTGCGCCGGTGATGCCGATTCTGATAGATTTTCCTGAATGAGGCAATAAAAGGTTCAGCAAACGACGTGCGATATCGACATGTTTGGGCGAGGAACTTTCGATTAAAGTAATTGCGCGGGCAAGAGCAGTCCTGTTGCCGTTAAGAATTCCGCTGCAATATTCTTCCGGACTCATTTGTTTCAGACGGGGAGCTGTAACCTTTTGGGGGTTAATAACATGTTTTTCAACTGTTCCGTTTGAATATTTCGACGCAAAACCGCCTGAAGCGTTACTTTCATTCCATTCGGGTATATTTTTATTCTCTTTCATTTCAATTATTTGCTATAGGTCGTATACTTTATTTAATGATACAGTGAATGTTGTGCCTTTTTCTTCTTCGCTCGTTACGTCGATAGTCCCGTTTAGAATATCGAGATAGCGTTTAACGATTGCCAAGCCCAGTCCGGTGCCAGCAACATTACCGATGTTAGATGCACGATAAAAAGTGTCGAAAAGGTGTTCCATTTCGTTTTCGGGGATGCCAATGCCATGGTCTTTTACGCTGATGGATACAATATTTTGCACTTCGATAACGGAAATTTCTATTTCTGTATTCGGCGGTGAATATTTAACGGCATTTGAGATTAAATTACCCAGAATATGCATTAATAGGTTCTCATCGGTTTCGACGATGCACTTTTCGGGATAGGTATTGAAAATCAGCTTATGGCCATTTTTCTCAATAAGTTCGGCTTGTTGGACAACCTCGGAAATATAGGGAATAATATTGACATGCTTGATGTCGTACATTAATTTGCCGGCGTCGCTTTTGCCGATAATCAGGACTTCGTCGAGCATATGGGTCATATTTTTGACGGCATCGCGAATAATATCCAATTGACGCTGGAAACGCTCCGAATCGTAATCAGTAAAGAATATATCCAATAAATACGTCGACGATTGAATTATTGTCAGCGGCGTGCGATATTCATGTGAAACCATCGACACAAAGCGGGTTTTCAATTCATTCAATTGCTTTTCATGCTCTAAGGCATCGGACAAATCACTTTGCGCAAGGAGCAATTGTTCTTCGGTTTGTTTACGAATCTCAATTTCTTCATGCAGTTTGTTGTAAGCAGTTTCAAGTCGTTCGACCATTGAGTTAAAAGAGTTAGCAAGCGATGCCACTTCGTCCCGCGAACGGATTTCAACTCTTTGCGAGAAATCGCCTTCAGCAATTTGTAAGAAAGCGTTTTTTAGTTTAAACAACGGTTTTGTAAGAAAGTTACTTATGCTGAAAACTAACACTAATCCGACAACAAGCATGATTAAACTGACCAATGCAATAGAAGTGCGTGTATCATTTGCTTTCTTCTGGATGTCTGCCAAAGACAAGCCTAAGTAAAGGGTCCCAATCAACTCATCTTGTTCGATGATTGGCGTTGACACTTTCAATGTTATATTGTCTTGAAAAATATCATGTTCTTTTACGATTTTTTTATAATCGCACCGGCGGGCTTCGTAATAATTAATTGACGCAACTACTTGAGTATCAATATTTTCAATTAAAATATAAGTAATGTCTTTGAATTTTACGGAATTTTTCAGAACGGAGTTAATATAAAGCGAATCATTAAAGAATAAAGCGGAACTTATGTTGTATGCGGTAGTTTCGGCGATACCGTTGGCAAGTATTTGAGCGCTTTTCAATGATTGGTTTTCAATTATCGTCGGAAGAAAGTTGAATACGAAAAGAAATTCAGTAATAATAAAAGCTGAATATATGAAAAACAGCTTGTTCCTAAGGGACATGCCGTTGATATTTGATAATTGTCGCTTGATTGAGTTCATTAATTTTCAAGAATAATAATTTCATATAATTCAAATTTAAAAAATGTAAATTACAAAGGAAAGGGAAACATTATTGAAGGAGACTTTTAATAATTACCCCAATCATATAATATTTTATAAAATTAAGTATTTACGTTCTTTGGGTATCAAAAAGACGAAAAATGATTACTAATAAGCATAAAGGACGTTTCGAGCATGTCTTTGAAAGAAATGACTTCGCTTAGAACCTGCTTCTAAAACCTTCGCCAAGCACTTCATGGACATTCGAAATAACGACAAATGCCGATGGGTCGATAGTTTTCACCATATCGATTAATTTCGTGATTTCCTTATTGGAAACCACCGTCATAATTACTTCGCGCTCGACGTTGCGATAAACTCCGCGCGTTTTATAAGCCGTAGCGCCGCGTCCAAGAGTATGAACGATTTCATCGGCAATTTCAGGATATTTATCCGAAATAATATATGCCATGCGGGCATAATCGAAACCATCGAGTATTATATCAATTATCCGGCTCGAAACGAATAGAGACATCAAGGCATAAAGCGTTAGTGTCAATGCTGCTTTATCCGGCGACAAGCCCTTGAAACCTATAACGAAACCGGCGGCGGCAATTACAAAGAAATCAATAATCATTATTGATACTCCTTGTTTCATTCCGTAGCGTTTGTTCATTATCGCCGCGACAATATCAGAACCGGCTGTAGTGCCGCGGAATTTAAACACTATTCCCAAGCCGATTCCGAGCAATGCTGCGCCGATTAGTATGAGGAATAGAAAGTCATTCTTCAGAAGCCCCTGGATTGCTTCAGTGTCCTGAAGCCTGATGAACTCGAGTCCGGGGAAATCGCCGCGAAAAATATCAATGAAAATCGAATTTGTTGTAAAGGCAAAAAATGTCCGAAACGCAAATGTTCTGCCTAATTCTTTTAAGCCCCAAAAAAACAAAGGGATGTTGAATACCCACATCAATAGACCGACTGGCAGATTGCCGTTGGACAGGTAATGCACAATTATTGACATACCGCTTACTCCTCCCGGCACAACTTTTGCGTCGACAAGGAAAACGCCGATACCCAGCGCCATTATTGCAGAGCCGACAGCAATCAAAAAGTAATCGAGAATTACTTTACCTGTTAATCTAATCATTTTTACGGGCATAGGTTAAATCCAGGATTCAAAACAACTGTTTATCATGCAAATTTAAATAATATTTAGAGAAATAATATTATTTTTGTTTACAGCAAAATTTTAAAAACAAAATATTGGTTAAAAAATGAAAAATGCAGTTCTATTTTTTTTATTTATTTTTTTGGCTTCAATTAATTTAAATGCGCAAATAACGATTGAATCTTCCGATTTTACCCTTGAAGCAGGCTCGCTCAATAAGTATTTGGAGTATTATTCATTACCGCTCGCTCAGATGCCTGAAATTTCTTACGGCGAAAATGTAAGCTGGGATTTCAGCGCTATCGAATATGACATGAATGACACAAATAAAGTTGAATACTTTTTAATTCATCCTTCGAGTCCATATCAATACGCTTCATTTTGGAAAAATGCTTTGGTTGATTTATATGGAAAAGACCTTCTGGTCGAACAATATGAAACAAAAGACGCCGATAGCTATCGTTTAACCGGACAGAGGATTGACACGCTTTATATACCAATTTCTTATGGTTCAGCTATTGAGCTTTACGAGCAAAACAGCGATTTCGAACCGGAATACGTGAAAATGAAATTCCCGATTGTAAACGTTTATGACGAAGGGTTCAACTCATATTCACGCAAAGTAATCCATACTCTTGTCAATTATCCGTTATTAGGTTTGACAAATGCTTCGGTTGATTTATATACTTATTATTCACTAAATGTAATTTGCAAAGGCTGGGGAACTGTGAAACTCCCGGGCTATTTGGAGCCAATTGAAGCCGTGTTGCTCGAAGAAACAGAAATAAAAATCGACAGCATATACTTAAATGGCGCGCCTGTTTCAAGTGAGCTGTTGTCTCTTGCAGGATTCTCTCAAGGCGATTCTGTCGTTACTATATCAAAAAGATTTTATTCGAGAGGATTTTCGTCTTACATCTGTTCATTCGATTGGGTTACTGAGAAATCAGTAAATTATATCCTCGGCAGTTTCGTTCCAAGCGATATTGAAACAAGGGTTGATGATACTATGCCGGAATATTTAAGTGTTTGCGCCTATCCCAATCCGTCCGACAATAGAAATATTAGCATTTCTTTTGATAAAACCGACGATATGCAATGGAAGGCTATTATTTATAATGACCTTGGTTCGATTGTCTGTTCACACGATGTTAATAATCCAGCCGGCAGCGTTACCTTATCATTATCAATGGATTCACCGTCTTCGGCAGGAGTGTATTATATTAAAATTGCTGATAATACCGGTAAAATTACTGCACAATCAAGGTTTGTATTGGCTCGGTAAACACTTTCTTGCCGAATTCATATGTGTGTGCCGTGCTGGCTACTCATTTTCGGGCATCAACCCATCAAAAAAATTAAAGTCTTGCCGCATTGATTCC
>CAYLSY010000009.1:0-17441 GCA_964386275.1 uncultured Hyphomicrobiales bacterium | reverse complement strand
TTGACTGCCCCGGACACGCAGATTATATCAAAAACATGATTACCGGCGCCGCTCAAATGGACTGTGCAATACTCGTTTGCGCAGCCGATGACGGTCCTATGCCTCAAACACGTGAACACATCCTTTTGGCACGCCAAGTCGGTGTACCCCGTATAGTTGTGTTTATGAACAAGGTCGATATTGCCGACCCCGAACTCCTTGAACTCATCGAAATGGAACTTCGCGAGCTTTTAACAAGCTACGAATTCCCCGGTGATGAAATTCCAATTATTAAAGGCTCTGCTCTTCATGCTTTGCAAGCTGGCGCCGAAACAGATACCCCGCCAACAGACGAACGACTCCAATGCATTTATGAACTAATGGATGCGGTTGACGCTTATATTCCGACTCCGCAGCGCGATGTAGATAAACCATTCCTGATGCCCGTCGAAGACGTATTCTCAATTACTGGTCGCGGCACAGTCGGTACTGGTCGTATCGAACGCGGTATCATTAAATTAAACGAAGAAGTTGAAATCGTTGGTTTCGGTCTCCACAAAAAGACAACCTGCACAGGTATCGAAATGTTCCGCAAGCTGCTCGACGAAGGTCGCGCAGGCGATAATGTCGGTCTCTTGCTCCGCGGTGTCGATAAAAACGAACTCGAACGCGGTATGGTTATAGCTAAAGTTGGTTCAATCAAACCGCACCATAAATTCAACGCTCAAGTTCTATTCCTTAAGAAAGAAGAAGGCGGACGCCATACACCGTTCTTTAGCGGTTATCGTCCCCAATTTTATTTCCGCACGACAGACGTTACTGGCGTATTGAATCTTCCCGCCGGCGTCGAAATGGTTATGCCCGGCGACAACCTTGACAACTTAATGATCGAATTGATTACTCCGGTCGCTATGGAAGAAGGTCTCCGCTTCGCTATTCGCGAAGGTGGTCGTACAGTCGGCGCCGGCGTTGTAACCAAAATTATCGAATAATGTAATATCAACAGGAATACCCTAAACCAGAGTATTCCTGTTCTTTTTTTTATAGTAACCCGGAACCCCTGAAATAACGGCTATTCCGGAAGTAAATTACCCAATATTTTAACTCGGGTAATAAATTTACCCAAAGGATTTTGGAGTATAAAGTGGCAACACAAAGAATTAGAATAAAACTGAAATCATACGATCATAACTTGATTGACAAATCCGCCGAGCGCATAGTCCGCACTGTAAAGCAGACAGGCGCAGTCGTCTCGGGACCTATTCCTTTGCCGACACGCCGCAGCGTTTATACAGTGCTTCGTTCTCCGCACGTCGATAAAAAATCTCGCGAACAATTCGAATCGCGGATTCACAAGAGATTGATTGATATTCTCAGTTCAACCCAAAAAACAATTGATGCTTTAATGCGGCTCGAATTGCCCGCCGGCGTTGATGTTGAAGTAAAAGTTTAAGGAAAGGGCAGCGGAAAAATGAAAGCAGCGATTTTAGGTAAAAAAGTTGGAATGACCGGACTCTTTACAGATGCCGGGAAATATATCCCCTGCACAGTTGTCGAAGCTGGTCCTTGTCCTGTAATTCAGGTTAAGACCGTGAAAAAGGATGGATACTTTGCTTATCAACTCGGCTTTTGCGAAAAGAAGGAACATCGCACGAATAAACCCTTGATGGGACATTTTAAAAAGCACAATGCTAAACCGATGCAATTCCTTAAAGAATTTCGTGATGTCGAAGGCGATTACAATGTCGGTGATGTGTTGACTGTTGAGCAATTCAAAGTCGGCGACAAACTTCGCGTAAGCGGCAATTGCAAAGGTCGCGGTTTCCAAGGCGTCGTCCGTCGCCATCACTTCGGCGGTGTCGGCATGGTAACGCATGGACAAAGCGACAGAATGCGCGCTCCGGGTTCAATCGGCTCATCTTCTTATCCTTCGAGAGTTTTCAAGGGTTTGCGTATGGCTGGTCGCATGGGCGGAACAAGGACAACAGTCCGCAATCTCGAAGTAGTCGAAATTATTCCCGATCAGAACCTTATACTAATTAAAGGCAGTGTTCCGGGAGCGCCGAATACTTTACTCGAGATAATTAAGCAATAAATCATAATTGTGATTCCTTTTGCCACGGCGTAGGGAATGGTCGGCAAACCGACCGAAGAAAAAATTTATACTGAAAATAATAAGCAACAGGAAATAAAATGCTTATAGATTTATATACAAAAGACGGCAGTCAATCAGGACAAATTGAGCTTCGCGACGATATTTTCGCCATCGAGCCTAACGAAAACGCAATGCACATGGCTGTTGTAGGTTATCTTGCTCATCAAAGGCAGGGAACTCGCAAGACTAAAACTCGCGCCGACGTATCCGGCGGCGGCAAAAAGCCTTGGCGTCAAAAAGGACGCGGTACTGCCCGTTCGGGTTCATCTCGCTCTCCGGTATGGGTCGGTGGCGGTACCATTCACGGACCAAAGCCACAGGACTTTGTCTTCAAAGTACCGAAAAAGGTCAAACGTCTTGCAAGAAATTCTGCTTTATCTTTAAGAGCTGCAGAGAAAAACATTCTGATCGTCGAGGATTTCTCGTTAACCGAAGCCAAGACCAAAGAAATGGCAAGCGTTTTAAATAATTTGAAACTCAGTGGTCAGAAAACATTGATTATGATGACAAATTATGATTACAATATTTATTTGTCAGCAAGAAATATTGAAAATGTTTCGATTTATCCTGTGGATAAAGTATCGACATACGATATTCTCTGCCACAAAAAGCTGCTGCTCTTCAAGGGAGCCGTCGAAGCAATCGAGAAAAACTTTCAAAGCTAATTATGAGCTTTTAAAAGTTGAAAATTAATTAAGAAATAAATTATTCCGGATTATAGAACCATGACAGGTATAATCAAACGCCCGATAATCAGCGAGAAAGCAACAAAACTCGGACATTTAAGACAATATGTTTTCGAAGTAACTCCTGAATCGAATAAAATCGAAATCAAGAAGAATATTGAACAAATGTTCGAAGTCAAGGTTGACAGTGTTCGCACGGTCAGGGTAAAAGGAAAAGTAAAATCGCGAATTACTCGTCGCGGTTTGATGAGAGGCAAAACTCCTCTTCGAAAAAAAGCTTATGTAACTCTTAAAACCGGTTATACTATTGATATAGTTTCCGGCGCAACCAGCGAATAATTAATATTACTAAAAGCTTTTGAAGTATAATTATAAGTATTTATAATTAAATAAGTTTAATATCAGAAGAAAATAAAATGGCGCTAAGAGCATTAAAACCAATAACTCCCGGCACAAGGTTCTATACTGTTCCGACGTTCGAAGAGCTTACTACAGAGAAACCATATAAGCCGCTGGTAGTCTCGCTGAAAAAAAGCGGAGGACGCAATAACACCGGAAGAATAACATCTCGCCATCGTGGAGGCGGTCATAAAAGAAAATACCGTATTATCGACTTCAAACGCAATAAAATCGGTATGTTCGCAACTGTCGAAACTATTGAGTACGACCCGAACCGCTCGGCAAGAATTGCCCTTATTAAATACGAAGACGGCGAATTCCGATATATTCTTGCGCCTGACAAAATTAAAATTGGCGAAAAAATTGTAGCCAGTCCCGAAGCTGAATTCAAAGATGGTAACGCATTGCCTCTTTATAGAATTCCTGTAGGACTTCAAATTCACAACATCGAGATGAAACCCGGCAAGGGAGCTCAAATTGCTCGTAGCGCCGGAACATTCGCTCAGTTGGTAGCATGCGACGAAAAATATGCTCAAGTGAAATTACCATCAGGCGAAGTTCGCATGGTTCCTGCAAAATGCTATGCTACACTCGGAGTTGTATCGAACATCGACCATGAAAACATTCTTCACGGTAAAGCAGGTCGCAAACGCTGGCTCGGTGTTCGTCCTCAAACACGCGGTATGGCTATGAACCCGATTGACCACCCAATGGGCGGCGGCGAAGGCACTTCGAAATCAGGTGGTGGACGTCAGCATCCGCGCTCTCCTTGGGGACAATTGGCGAAAGGCTTGAAAACACGCAAGAAACGCAAACAATCGACAAAGTATATTGTTCGCGACCGCAGAGGGAAATAGAAATAGGAATTAGGAATTAGAAATTAGGAATTAGAAATTAGAAATTATAATTGAAATAGATACCTCATTTTCCCGCTTTAGCAAAGGGGCTAGGGGGATTTTAAAAAAAAGAAACCTTACTTTCTTCCTTAGCAAAAGAGTGTAGGGGGATTTGAAAAAAGAAACCTTACTTTCTTCCTTAGCAAAAGAGTGTAAGGGGATTTGAAAAAGAAATTAACAAAAAGAATTAGGGAAAATATATGTCTCGCTCACTAAAAAAAGGTTTTTTCGTTTATTACAAATTGCAAAAGAAAATAGACGTATTGAACAAAGCCAATAAAAAACAAGTGGTAAAAACCTGGTCGCGAGCCTCAACGATTACACCGGATTTTGTTGGTCATACAATCGCTGTACACAACGGCAACAAATTTATTCCGGTTTATATTTCAGAAAACCTTGTGGGCCATAAACTTGGCGAATTTGCACCGACCCGCATATATCGAGGTCACAGCGGACACCGTAAAGAACAACGCTCTGCAGGCAAGAAGTAAGCTCCATGGTTTGCTGCTTATGAAATCAGCAGCACGTATGTTGAAAATATCAGCACGTATGTTGAAAGCATATGCTAAAAAATGAATATGTAAATTTATCTGTATAAAAAAGAATACACGATGGAAACACGCGCACAAAAAAAATACATACGCAGTTCGCCGCGTAAAATGAGACTCGTAATCGACTTGATTCGCGGGAAAAGAGCATCGGAAGCAATGGCGATATTGAAATTTTCAAAGCAACTTGCTGCTCGTGATGCAGAACGCGTATTACGTTCGGCTGTTTCGAACTTGTCTAATTTCGAAGACGGTAAAACTGTCGATGATAATGACGTTAGAGTAAAAGCAGCTTTCGTAAACCAAGGTCCCACGATGAAACGCATTTCACCTGCGCCGATGGGTAGAGCATATAGAATAAGAAAACGTTCAAATCATTTAACAATAGTTGTTGAAACAATACAATAACTAATCATAAGGAGTTTAAATTGGGTCAGAAAACAAATCCAATCGGGCTTCGCTTAGGAATCATTCGTTCTTGGGATGCCAATTGGTTCGACGAAAAGAAAGTCGGCGAAAAAATAGCCGAGGATATGAATGTCCGCAATTATATAAAAATTCGCCTTAAAAAAGCCGGTGTAGCACGAATTATTGTCGAACGAACAGCAAAACAACTGAGAATTACCATTAATACTTCGCGTCCCGGTGTAATAATCGGAATGCGTGGTAAGGAAATTACACAGCTCGAAGAGGAATTGAAAAAAATTACGAAAAAGGACGTTAAAATCCTGATAAGCGAAATAAAGAGGCCCGAACTGGATGCTCTACTTGTTTCAGAAAACGTTGCTCAACAGCTTGAAGGCAGAAGATCCTTCCGCCGCGCCATGAAACAAGCAGTATCTGCCGCAATGCGTAATAATGCAATGGGTATTCGTATCATGTGTTCAGGTAGACTTGGCGGAGCCGAAATGGCAAGAACCGAGCAATACAAGGAAGGCAGAATTCCCCTGCATACCTTAAGAGCAGACATTGATTACGGTACTGCCACGGCACAAACGATTTACGGCTCAATTGGCGTAAAGGTATGGATTTGCAAGGGCGAAGTTATTGGCAGACAGCAAGTGCAAGGATAACCAATTTAAACTAAATCAATTACTTGCCATCGAGGTATTGTGATTGAATAATTATGAAATAAAATACAATATATAAAGAGTGAACAGCCATGTTGTTACCAAAAAGAGTCAAGTATAGAAAAGTGCAGCGGGGACGCAATCGCGGAAAAGCTTATCGCGGCTCGCTCGTAACGTTCGGCTCATACGGTTTGAAAGCAATGGAAGCCGCATGGATAACGAATCGTCAAATCGAGGCTGCCCGTATTGCAATTAACAGATTTCTTAAGCGCGAAGGTAAAATGTGGATTAGAATATTCCCGGATAAACCAATTACAAAGAAACCGCTCGAAACTCGTATGGGTAGCGGTAAAGGAAGTCCCGAGGGCTGGGTTGCAGTCATAAAACCCGGCAGAATAATGTTCGAAGTCGACGGAGTTGCCGAAAAGGACGCAAAAGAAGCATTAAGGCTTGCATCGCACAAGTTGCCCATAAAAACAAAATTTGTTACACGCATTGATTTGGTGGAAGATGAAACCGCGTAAAATGAGAGACTTACTGGAATTGACCGACGAAGAGCTTCGTAGCTCGCTCGCAGATGCCGAAGAAACACTTTCGAAACAAAGGTTTCAGCATGCCTTATCGCAATTGCAGGATACGTCTTATCTGCGAATTTTAAAGCATGATATTGCCCGTTTAAAAACTATTATTAATGACCGCAGAAGAGCAAAATAACATGGAAAATTTACAAGACAACATAGTTGAATCCGTCGCAACGGAAAACGTTCTTCCGACCGAAATGCCAAAGACTGAAGAAGTTAAATCAAACAAAAGACTTCTCACCGGCAAAGTTGTTTCGAACAAGAGCGATAAAACGATTGTGGTAAAAATAGTACGTCAGGTTGCCCATCCGCTTTATAAGAAGTATTATAAGCGCTCGAAAAAAGTAATGGCGCATGACCCTGAAAATTCCTGCAACCAAGGCGATACCGTCCGTGTGCGCGAGTCGCGACCGTTAAGCTCACGCAAGCGTTGGACATTGGATGAAATTGTCGAAAGAGCAAAATAATTTCTTGAAATAAATGAATGCGCTTATTTGAAATCTGCGCTAAAAAATTGAATTTTTGCCGTATAATAAAATTCTGACGATACGACAAGTATAAGATAAATCGGGAAACTATAAAAATGATACAAGAAGAAACCAATTTAACGGTAGCCGACAATTCGGGTGCAAAAAGAGTGCGATGTATTCGCGTATTGGGCGGTCATGGCAAGCGTTACGCAAGACTCGGCGATTTAGTGGTCGTTTCTGTGAAAACCGCCATACCAAATTCGGCAGTTAAAAAAGGCGAAGTCTGCAAGGCAGTCATTGTGCGGACAACTAAAGAGTCGCAACGTCGCGACGGCACTTGCATCCGCTTCGATGACAACGCAGCCGTAATTCTCAACGCACAGGGCGAACCTCGCGGAACACGCATTTTCGGACCTGTTGCACGCGAGTTGCGTGAAAAAAATTATATGAAAATTGTATCTTTAGCGCCTGAAGTAATTTAATTGGTGATAAAATGAAATTAAAAATTAAACGCAACGATATGGTTGAAGTTATTTCCGGAAACGACAAAGGCGTTCGCGGCAGAGTTCTCAGAGTTAATGCCGAAAAACAAACTGTCTTGGTCGAAGGAGTCAATATTCGGAAAAAACACTCCAAACCAACTCAACAAAACCCTAAAGGCGGTATTTTAAGCAAAGAAATGCCCGTACATTACTCAAATGTGCTACTGCTTGATTCGGATAAAAACCCGACAAGAATCGGTATCCGCATTGAAGATAAAGGCGACAAAAGAACAGCTGTCCGTTTTTCCAGAAAAAACGGAAAAGATATTTAAATTGAAAAAATATTTAAATTCAGGTTATTCTGAGTTTGAAGAAAAATAATTAATTCGTTTTTGACGTTCAATTTTAGTTGATAAAATGGCAAAACAACCAGCAAAAAAACCGGCGCAATCGCAATCCGGCTCGAAAAAAGCCGATTTTAAGCCCGAAGGCAAAAGGTTAGAAGATGTAAAAGATAAAAAAATTCCCAAGCCGAGACTTGAAGAGTTTTACAGAACTCAAGTAGTGCCTGCTATGATGAAGAAGTTCAACTTCAAATCGTCGATGCAAGTGCCTCGCTTGACAAAAATATGCCTTAATATCGGTGTTGGTGATGCAACTCAAGACCAGAAGCTTTTGCAAAGCGCTGTAAATGAACTTGAACTGATTTCGGGACAACGTCCGGTGATTCGCCGTTCGAAGAAGAACATTTCGAACTTCAAATTGCGTACCGGTGTGCCGATTGGTACTATGGTTACTCTTCGCCGCGCAAGGATGTATGAGTTCCTTGACAGGTTCATCAACATCACTTCGCCTCGTATCCGCGACTTTAAGGGATTTCCCGATAAAAGCTTTGACGGTAGAGGTAACTATTCCGTAGGAATAAAGGAACAAATTATTTTCCCGGAAATTGATGTCGATAAAGTAGCGAAAATATCTGGACTCGATATTACGTTTTGCATCAAAAGCGCAAGCGATGAAGAATCACGAGCCTTGCTTGCAGAGTTTGGTTTCCCGTTCCAAAAAAGCGAAGCTGAATAAATGAATATGAATAAATGAAGATAACAATATTTCATATAAATGAAAATTTAATATGTCGAAAAAATCTGTAAAAGCACGCAATCTAAAAAGAAAAGCCCTTGTAGCAAAATATGCCGCAAAACGCGAAGAATTGAAGGGTTTAGGCGATTGGGAAGCGCTTCAAAAGCTGCCCCGCAACAGTTCGGCAACCCGTATACGCAACCGTTGTTCTCTCACGGGACGCGGCCGCGGTGTCTATGCAAAATTTGAGCTATGCCGTAACGTATTCCGTCAATTGGCGCTCGAAGGGAAAATTCCCGGTATCAGAAAAGCAAGTTGGTAATAATTAATTAATAAAATACTATGGCAGTAACAGATACAATATCAGACTTTCTCACCCGGATACGCAATGCCGGGCAGGCAAAGCATAAAATGGTCGATATACCATGCTCGAAGCTCAAACTCGGCATCGCCGAAATTATGAAAGAGCAAGGTTACGTTTCCGATTACGAGAAAATCGACGATGGATTGCAAGGCGTTATTCGTGTACATCTGCGCTATTTCAACCGGGAACCGGCTTTCCGCAAGCTGACACGTATCAGCAAACCCGGACGCAGGGTCTATTCGCCTGCAGACCAATTGCCTAGAGTTAAAAATGGTTTAGGCATTGCCATTATCTCAACTTCAAAAGGGGTAATGACCGATAAAGAAGCCCGCAAACAAAATGTTGGCGGCGAAGTGCTTTGCACAATTTGGTAATTTTAAATTTAAAGCAGGAGTAAAACTGTGTCAAGAATCGGGAAAAAACCAATTGCAGTTCCTGATAAAGTGCAGCTCGCCTTTGATGGACGCCGAATGAAGGCAAAAGGTCCGAAAGGCGCTTTGGAACTTGATATTCCGAATGAAATCGATTATAAATTCGAGAATAAAACTCTTACTTTCGCCTGCGAATCGCAGGACAAGCATGCACGCTCTTTGTTTGGACTTACAAGAGCTTTAGCTTTCAATGTAGTTCAAGGAGTTAACGAAGGCTTTACTAAAGTGCTTCAAATCGAAGGCGTGGGTTATAAAGCAGAAATGAAGGGTTCGCGTTTGATGTTGTCTTTGGGATTTTCGCACCCAGTGCTTATGATTCCGCCAGATGGAATAGAGTTTGCGGTAATCAATCCCAATACTGTTCATGTCAAAGGTATTGACAAGCAAATGGTCGGCGAATTTTCCGCCAGAATTCGCAAACTTCGTCCACCCGAACCATATAAAGGAAAAGGCGTGCGCTACGAAGGCGAATATATTCGCAGAAAAGCTGGCAAGACATCATCTAAATAAGTTATAAGTTATGAGTTATAAGTTATGAGTTAAGAAAGAAGAAACGATAGCAATATACTGATAACAATAATAACATGAAGAACTCATAGAATTGAAATAGAAGATTATTACAAATAAATCATTGAATTAAAATGAATAAATTAGAGCTGAAAAAGAGGCGGGTCGAGCGCAGAAAGCGTCATATCAGACATAAAATCTTCGGCAACGATGAAAGACCGAGATTAACGGTGTTTCGCAGCCTCAATCACATTTACGCTCAAATAATAAACGACGTTACAAGCGAAACGCTTGTGGCTGCTTCGTCGCTCGACAAAGATGTTCGTGAACTTATCAAACCGGACACAAAGAAAACAGACCGCAGCAAATTAGTCGGCGCTGTTTTAGCAAAACGGGCAGTTGAAAAAAATATTAAGAAAGTAGCATTCGACCGCAATGGCTTTTTGTACCACGGCAGAGTGAAAGCTCTCGCCGACGGCGCAAGAGAAAACGGTTTAGATTTTTAGTAATTTTTATAAGGCAATAGGAGTACTTTAGTGTCTAAAATTAAAGCATCCGAGCTTGATTTAAAAGATAAACTTGTCTATGTAGGCAGAACCGCAAAGGTAGTAAAAGGCGGACGCCGTTTCAGTTTTTCGGCAATAGTCGTAGTCGGTGACGGCAACGGACATGTTGGTTATGGTCTCGGTAAAGCCGGCGAAGTAGTCGATGCCGTTACAAAAGCCACCGAAGCTGCAAAGAAGAACTTGGTCAAGGTACGCCTTCAAGATGGAACCATTCCTCATGAAGTTACCGGAAAATACGGAGCGGCAAAAGTCTTGCTAAAACCCGCAACTCCCGGTACCGGCGTCATTGCCGCAGGTGGTGTACGTGCAGTTCTCGAATTAGCTGGAGTATCGAACGTATTGACAAAAAGCCTCGGCTCGTCGAATCCTCACAACAGCGTGAAAGCATGTATGCAGGCTCTGGTTGAATTGGAAGACGCACCAGCTGTCGCTGCTCGACGCGGCATACCTATTGAAAGGGTTGTCAGAGGTTAATATTTTCTGTAATTGTTTAAAGCAGAGATATTTCGTTTGATTTTGTCAATTAGCCCTGAATGAAAAATGTAAATCATGATGAATCATCGTTTTTTACGGCATTTTTCGATTATTAAAAACAGGTTTTTCATTTATTAACTGCTGTCGCTCGTAAATAAGGTAAAAAGATGGCTAAACTTAAAGTAACACAAGTAAAAAGCGTAATCAAGAGATACGAAAAGCAAAAATTGACTATTGAAGCTCTTGGTTTGGGCAGACCGAACTTTATCAATGTTTTGCCCGACAATCCACAAACACGTGGAATGCTGGAAGTAGTCAAACATTTGGTAAAAATTGAAGAAATCGACTAATTATTTCTTCGAAAATTAGTAATTTTGTAATTTTTAGCTTTCAAAATTTATTAATAGCGAAAAAAATTACTATATCATATTGAATATTAATAACTTAAAAAATAAAACAGATGAAACACGTCGGTAATTTAAGCTACCCGAAGGGTGCAAAGAAGAAAAACAAAAGAATTGGAAGAGGACCGGGTTCCGGTCACGGCGGCACATCTACGAAGGGTCATAAAGGCGCCCAATCGCGTTCAGGATTCCATCAATTCCGCGGATTCGAAGGCGGTCAGATGCCACTCAATCGCCGTTTGCCGAAGTTCGGATTCCACAACCGTTTCAGAGTCGATTATCAAGTTGTTAATGTCGGCAGACTCCAGGAAATTATTGATAAGCAGTTAGCCGGCGGAAACGAGTTTAATTTCGACCTTTTATATAAAGTCGGAGCTATTAGCAAGAAAGATATTCCCGTTAAGATATTAGGCAACGGCAATATTACTTCTGCTATTACAATTACGGCACATAGTTTCTCTGAATCTGCCAAACAAAAAATTGAATCTGCTGGAGGCACAGTAATCATTCATGAGTAGTCTCGTACAAACACTGAAGAACATCTTCAAAATTGAAGAACTTCGCCAAAGAATATTTACGACAGTATTAATATTGATTGTTGTACGCATAGGCGCCCATGTTACTCTTCCGGGTATTGATATGTCGGCGCTGCACGCATCTACAAAAGCCGGCGACGATTTGTTCGGCTTGTTCGATTTATTCGTCGGTGGCGCTTTCAATAATGCCGCCATTTTTGCGCTTTGTATCATGCCATATATTACCACCTCGATTATTTTGCAATTAGGTGGTATTGTAATTCCTCAGTTGCAAAAATTACAGAAGGAAGGTGAAGAGGGCCGCCGCAAAATCAATCAGTGGACACGTATTGGAACTGTGCTTATTACTGCTCTTAATGCTTGGGGTTTCGGTATTAGGCTCATTAATATGGAATCCAATGGCGTTAAGGTTGTTCCCGATGGTGGTGTATTGTTTTTTATAACTACTATTGTTATACTGACTGCCGGGGTTATTTTCTTGATGTGGCTCGGCGAGCAAATTACTGAAAGGGGTATAGGTAACGGTATCTCACTGATAATATTCGTGGGTATTGTTGCGCGGCTCCCTGGCTCTTTATACCAAGAGTTAAACCAAGTTTTTCAAATGCAATCTCGTCCGTGGATAGTAGAAGTAATTATTTTATTATTCCTTGCTTTTATCATTGCTGCTGTTATTTTTATGACTCAAGGAGCAAGGAAAATTCCAGTCCAATACGCCAAGCGTCAGGTCGGGCGTAAAGTATTCGGAGGCACGACACAATATATTCCGTTGCGTGTAAATACTGCCGGCGTTATGCCGATTATCTTCGCCCAATCGCTGATGTTTATTCCGAATACGATTCTCAGCTTCTTTCCTGAGACGCCGTTTCTTTATGGAATTGCAACGGCATTCAGCGAGCGTTCGTTTATTTACTCGATTATTTATGGTACAATGGTTGTTCTATTCACTTTCTTCTATACAGCCATCGTATTTAATCCACAGGATATTGCCGACAACATGAAAAAACAAGGCGGATTCATTCCGGGCATTCGTCCGGGTAATCCGACTAAAGAATATATTGACTCTGTTTTAACAAAAATTACTTTGCCCGGTTCTTTGTTTCTAGCCTTAATTGCGATTATGCCGACGTTTGCTATAAACATTTTCGGTGTAACTCAAGGCTTTGCAATGTTTTTCGGCGGCACTTCATTACTAATCGTAGTAGGTGTTATTCTCGATACATTGCAGCAAATTGAATCGTATCTCTTGATGAGACACTACGACGGATTTATGAAGAGCGGTAAAATCAAAGGCAGAGTGGGCGCATAAAAAGCATATTATAAATTAAAAGTGAAACGCGGTACAAATTGGGGCGGCGTGAAAATCAAAAATGCTGCTGAAATAAAGCTCATTGAAAATGCTTGCAGGATTGTAGCCGATACTCTTTCTCTCGTTGGAAAGTATATTAAGCCCGGTATCGAGACAATCGAGCTAGATAAAATCGCAGAAGATTTTATACTTTCGAAAGATGCTAAACCAGCTTTCAAAGGATACGAAGTTGATGGCTTGATTTTTCCGAATACGCTTTGTATTTCGATAGACGAAGAAGTGATTCACGGCATACCGAAGCATCGCAAACTCGAAGAAGGTCAAATAGTTTCGCTCGATTGCGGTTGCGTTAAGGATGGATTCTATGGCGATAGCGCAGTAAGCTATGGCGTAGGGCAAATGACAGAAGAAAAGTTAAAATTGATGAAAGTAACCGAAGAATCATTATTCCTCGGAATTGCCCAAGCAATTGATAGAAATAAGTTATACGATATATCCCGTGCAATTCAAAATCACTGCGAATCAAACGGGTATTCTTTGACAAGGGAATTGACCGGGCATGGAATCGGAAAGCATCTTCACGAAGAGCCTTCGATTCCGAACTTTGTTCCTCCGCTTTTGCACAGGAACAATTACCCGAATGTGAAACTTGTCAAAGGAATGGCATTGGCTATTGAACCCATGGTTCATGCTGGTCGCAAAGAAGTGCATCAACTTAAAGATGGCTGGACTATCGTAACTGCAGACGGCTCGCCGGCAGCTCATTTCGAGCATACGGTAATAGTGGACGAAGGCAAGCCGTTAATTTTAACTTTAAGAAATTAATAACTTTAAGTTATAAATAATTCTCATTTAACGAACTGATGGCAAAACAAGAATTAATAAGAGCTGATGGAGTTATCGAAGAAACTCTGCCCAATACTCAATTCATCGTAAGATTCGAGAACGGGCATAAGGTCTTGGCTCATATATCAGGAAAAATGAGAATGAATTTCATCAAAATTCTGCAAGGCGATAAAGTTACGGTCGAACTTTCGCCGTATGATTTATCAAAAGGCAGAATAGTTTACAGATATAAATAATGATATTTAACTTATTATATATACGGTTATTGAAATGAAAGTTCAAGCGTCAATTAAAAAAAGAAACCCAGACGATAAAATCGTCCGCCGCAAAGGCAGGGTGTATATTATCAACAAAAAGAATCCGCGCTTCAAACAGCGCCAAGGCTAAACCTAATTAGGAATTAGAAATTAGGAATTAGGAATTAGAAATTATAGGAATTCCTTAATATAATTATAAATTGATAAGTCGTTTGAGTTTGAAATTATGTGTTAAGAATTTAAAAGTTAAAATGTTTAGTATATTAACTTCTTAATAATTCATAATTCATAATTTATAATTCATAATTTTAACTCATAATATCATTCATTAGGAGATAAATAGTGGCGCGTATTGCAGGTATAGACTTACCCAAAAATAAACGTGGCGTTATTGGAATGACCTACATTTTCGGCATCGGTTTAACGACGTCAAAGGAAATCTTGACGAAAGCCGGAATAGACCATGACAAAAAAGTCAATGATTGGACTGATGACGAAATAGCAAGTATCCGTCAAGTATTGGCTGAATACAAGGTCGAAGGTCAGCTTCGCAGCGAAGTTCAAATGAACATCAAGCGATTGATGGACATTGGTTGCTATCGTGGACTTCGCCATAGACGCGGATTACCTTGCCGTGGTCAAAGAACAAGAACTAATGCTCGTACACGTAAAGGTAAGAGAAAAACAGTCGCCGGAAAGAAAAAAGTCGGTAAGAAATAATCTATTAACAGCTTTTTTGCAGTGTGATTTTAGTACAATCAATTATTTTATTGTATTAAATAGTTGCTCAAAATTGCGATTTGAAAATTATTATTTAGAAAATTTTTCATAATTCTGAGTATATTTAAATGGCAGCAACCAAAAAAAGAATAAAAAGAAAAATTGTAGCCGATTCCCATGGAAAAGCTTTCATTAAAGCTTCATTTAACAATGTTATGGTAACAATAACCGATATGTACGGTAACACATTGTGCTGGTCTTCCGCTGGACGAAACGGCTTCCGCGGCTCTAAGAAGAATACTCCGTATGCTTCTCAGGTGTCTGCCGAAAAAACGGCAAAAGAAGCATATGACATGGGTTTACGTAAAGTAGACGTTGTCGTCAAGGGTCCCGGCAGCGGTCGCGAAGCGGCTATTCGCGCCTTAACGCAAGCAGGTCTCGATATACACAGCGTAATCGACAAAACTCCGATTCCGCATAACGGTTGCAGACCTCCGAAACGCCGAAGAGTGTAAATTTGTAGGATATCTTTCATTACAATGCTTGACTTTTGCAACGATACAATATTTAAAATTGATAAAGTGGATAAGTTATTTTTCATATCGTTTGAATAATTTATTCTTCTTAAAAATAATGAAGTTAAGCCTTTTAAATAAATAAAAAAAAGAATATGAATACTCAGATGCAAATGCCCGAAAGGGTTCAAATTGAAGAGACAAACGATGCGAATCACGGCAGATTCCTGCTCCAGCCACTCGAAATGGGCTATGGCGTTACTATAGGTAACTCCTTTCGGAGGGTTTTGTTATCGTCGATTCCCGGCGCTGCTATAGTCGGTCTTAAAATTGCCGGTGTTCATCATGAGTTTCAGACTATCGACGGCGTTATTGAGGATGTTAGCGATATTATATTGAATCTTAAGGGCGTTAGATTAAAAACTATCGACAAAAAAATACAGAAAATTAATTTCCATCTTGTTGGTCCTTGCGAATGGACTGCCAAGGATATTCAAGACGCCTCGAATTTGATTGAGGTTTTAGACCCAAGCCATTATATCTGCACCTTAGCAGAAGATGTCGAACTCGATATCGAGTTACGCATCGGTAGAGGTAAAGGATATGTTCCAGCTGAAGAGCAGCAATTGACCGATTATCCAATTGGAATGCTGCCGATTGACGCAATCTTCACCCCGATAAAAAATGTAATTTACACAATCGAGCCTTATCGAGTTGGTCAAAAGACGGATTACGAAAAACTTACGCTCGATGTGAAGACAGACGGCACAATTTCGCCGCTCGAATCAGTTCACTATGCAGCTAAAATATTGAACGACCATATAAGATTCTTCATCAGTTTCGATAATGTCGAAACCGAAACAGGTTATCAGGAAGTTCCCGGCGAGGAAGTTAAAGAAGCTGAGCGCAATAAACTGAGAAAAATCTTGACAACACCGGTCGATGAACTTGAACTATCGGTCAGAGCGCACAATTGCTTGAAAGCTGCCGCCATTAAGAATCTTGCTGAGCTTGTTTCGCTTCAAGAGCATGAATTGCTGAAATTCCGTAACTTCGGCAAGAAATCTTTAGCTGAATTAACGGAAGTCGTCCACCATTTCGGGCTGGAATTCGGCATGAATGTAGATAAATTCCTTAAGGAAGAACCAAGCAAAGTTATAGAACCAGCAGATTAATTTGGTTCTATTATTTGATAAAAAAATTGAAAATTATTAATATTATTGACTGAGTAAAAGCCATGATACATCTGCGTAAAGGTAGAAAATTAAAACGGACAAGCAGCCACAAAAAAGCATTGATGAGAAGTTTGGCATCGGCGTTGTTCGAACATAAAAGAATTGAGACAACTTTGGCAAAAGCTAAGGAGCTTCGTCCTTATGCCGAAAATCTGATAACTAAGGCAAAACACGCCATGGCTCGCGAAAAACAAGGCTTGCTGCCCGAAGGTCAAACCATCGACATTCACAACAGGCGAATCGTTTCAAAGCATTTAACAAGCAAGGGCGTTTTAGAAGAATTGTTTGATACGATTGCTCCAAAAGTCGAAGAGCGTCCCGGTGGCTATACTCGTATTATCAAGACAGGCTTTCGTCGTGGCGACGCAGGCGCAAAAGCTATTATCGAACTTGTCGATTGGGCGGCTCCCCAAGACGGTACTGTTTCTCTTAAAACTAAAACTAAGAAGAAACAAAAACCGGCAGCTGCAGCTCCAAAAGTAATACATACTGAAAAAACCGCTGCTGCTGTTGAAGAAGTTAAAGCATTTGAAGCTGAAGCAATTGAAGCTGAAGCAGTTGAAGCTGTTGATACTGTTGAAGAGCAGGTTCTTGTTGAAGAGACTCCAATTGCAGAAGTAACTGCCGAAGAAGCGCCGGCGTCTGAAGCGCCAGTTGAAGATGTTCCTGCTGCTGAATCGACAGAAGAACCCAAAGATGACAACAAAGAAGTAAGTTAAAGAATCGATTGCTTTGCGATGGATTCGTGCAAAAATAAATAATCCCGTTTTGCAAAAAGCGGGATTTTTTGTTTAATTTGGTGGTGATAGCCACAATACAAGCGTAAAAGATGTGAATTAAACCCAGCTAACGCATTAGAAATAGTAAAATGTACTCAAAAATGGCTGCCAATCAAGAAAATCCCCCTACCCCCTTTTTCAAAGGGGGAAAA
>CAYLSY010000008.1:5803-17715 GCA_964386275.1 uncultured Hyphomicrobiales bacterium | reverse complement strand
AAAAACAACCTCAATGCTTAATTTAAATCATTGAGGTTTTTTTTGTAAAACATAAATTTTGTTAAACATTAAATTAAGTCATTTGCGTAAAGATGCATTTACTTCATGATAATAAAAGCGCCTTTGCCAAACTTATTGTTTGATATTATTTCATATGCATAAACGCCGGAAGCAAGTTTTGAGGCATCAATAAGCATTGGTGAATTTGCCGGCGAACTAGTTGCTGCTTTTACTATTAATTTTCCGAATAAGTTATATATACGGATTGTTACATTGTTGAAATTCGGCTCTAAGAATTGGATTTCAATATTATCGGCCAAGTAATTATAATTAATATTCGCAAGATTTGCAACGATTTTTGGTTCATCCTGGACATCAGAAATCGTTTGATAGACGTATTCTAACTTATAATCATCGTCATAGCCGGCTCCGTTCCAAACCCCAGTCAATTCCAGTAGAACGTCGCCTTCTTCGTCGAATTCCTGAATAGTTTGAGTATCGTTCATCCAATCGCCTGTGTTTTTAAAAGACCTTTGTATCAAAGTGTTGTTTCCATTTATGTCGTATGAATAGTCGGCTTTGTAGCTTGTGGAAATTTCAGTGTCGTTATATTGATTCATAATCGATTGAACTAATTTTCCATCAGTATAAGAATATAAGATTTCATTATCCAATAGCCAAGTGTCGCTTTGCCATAATTCTACTGATTCTCTAAGAACATTTCCGTCATTGTCGTATGAATAAGAATTCTGGTAACGCAATTCCCACTGGTTGTTATTCCATTCATATGTCGAATAGGAAGCGAGTCTGCCATTATTGTCGTAAACATAGTCTTTTTGTTGTCTTCGGTAAGCCCAATCGGATTCTGGATGGAGATATTGCGTTATTTTCGACAACTTTCCGTTGGTATATTCATATTCATATTTTGATGATGGCTCCCAAGAAGTAATGAATGCTTCCCTGATTTCAAGGATTAAGTTCCCGCTTTCATCATAATAAAAAGTAGTACGCAAATTGTCGCTCCATTGGTCGTTGCTGTATTTTTTGTCTTCTTCCATTGATAGATTTGTAAGATTGTCGTAAGAAAAGAATGAGCGTATATAGTAATTCCATTGCTGATTTGTAAAATTCGAGCGGGTTAGTGTTTCAATTACTTTTTTATCCCCCGAGGCTTTCTTGAAATCGACTGGGGCAATAAGTGATTTGCTAACCCCAAAGTTATCGTCTTGGCTGTTATTATGGTTCTGGCTATAAACCGACGACACAGAAATACAGAGCAATAACAGCAACATATATCGTCTTGAAATTTTCATGACAACTCCTTAAGATATTTGAAAATATATTAAAATTATGAATATTTAACGTTATTAACAATTAATTTCTATAAAAGTTACAATTAATTTTTTACGGATTCATTTGTCAATTTAATAGAAGTCGAAGATTAATTAATGAAATTAGCATAAAACTAATGAAATCATTACAGATTTCCAAGTTGAGGACGAACGCTAACTTCTTCGAGCATCATTCTTGGATTCAAGGATAGTTCAGCAACTGCAACAACAGCATCGGCAACATCAGATGGCTTCATCATTCTTTCGGCATTTGCTATTCTGACTTCTTTCCTCCAAATATCCGTTTCAGTCGCACCGAGTATAACGTCGATGATTTTAATTCCTTCTTTTCTGCATTCTTGGCGTAAAGTACGGCTGAAAGTAAGCGCTGCAGCCTTGCTTGCCGAATAAGCGGCGGAATTGTTGAAAATTTCAACAGCGGCAACAGATGAAATGTTTATTATAACTCCGTTTTTTCTTTCGAGCATATCGTTTAAGACCGCTTTTGTGCAATTGAAAATGCCTTTGAAATTAACCGATATCAGAGTTTCAACTTCTTCCCAACTGGCTTTGTAAATTGGATTAAATTTGGCGATGCCGGCATTGTTGATAAGGAAGTCGGGGCAGCCGCAACTTGATTTGATGGCTTGATAGGTTTTTTCGACTGAGTCAATATCTGAAACGTCGCACGAAAAATAGTGAGTTCTGCTGCCAGTATTTGTGTCCAATAAGTTTTGTGGAGTTCTTGATGATAAAAACAACTCCGAACCGAATGCTCCGAGCTTTTCGGCAATTGCGCGTCCGACACCACGACTTGCGCCAGTAATCCAGAAACTCTTATTTTCCAACATAAAGCATTTTATAATTGATTTGTTAGATTAGTTATTATTAATTTTGAATCGAAAAAAAACAAATTTAATTGAAAACATGATATAAACAAATGATAAATAAAAATTCGATTTTAAAAAAGTTATACTCACTGCACAGATACGGGATAAAACTAGGGCTGGAGCGCACTTTGTATTTATTGGAAAAAAGCGGTTCACCGCATTTGCATTTCCCGTCAATACACATTGCAGGAACAAACGGCAAAGGCACAACGGCTTCGGCAATTGCCTCGATTTTGCAGGAAGCTGGTTACAAAACTGGATTATATACTTCGCCGCACATCTGGCAGTTCAACGAGCGCATCAGGATTAACGGCATCAAAATTAGCGATGATGATTTGGTCGAAATCGCCGATTTTTACCTAAAAATTGCTGAAGGCAGCGAAAGCACTTTCTTCGAAATCACTACTGCTATCGCTTTCAAGCATTTTGCCGAAAACAAAGTAGACATCGCAGTAATTGAAACCGGTATGGGCGGACGTTTCGACTCGACAAACGTTCTGAAACCGCTGCTGTCGGTCATTACAGGAATCGATTTCGACCACGAGGAATTTCTTGGCACAACTTTGGAAGAAATTGCATTAGAAAAAGCGGGAATAATCAAACCTTCGACACCGGCGATTATCAATGAATCGAGGCATCACCTTAGGCAAGTGTTTAAGGACAAAGCCGATAGCGTAAGTGCGATGTGCGTTTTCGTTGATAATTCAAGGATATTACAAGAAGAATTCCTGCCGGATGTTTCGATGAAATGCTGCATGAATACTGCTTCAGGTGTTATAAAAGATTTGGAATTTCCATTGGCTGGCAAGCATCAATCAGCGAATTTAGCAACAATTTTTACCACAATCGATATTCTTTCCCAAGATTATATAATTAAAGAAACGGCGATCAGAGCCGGTTTGAGCAAAATAATCGAAAACACTGGATTGCGCTGCCGAATTGAACCTGTATCGAAAGAGCCGTTAATCGTCGTTGATGTTGCGCACAACCCAGACGGCATTCGCAGGACGATAGAAACTTTAACAATGTGTTTCGGTTCAAATCAAGAGTGGAACATTGTTTTCGGGGCAATGAGCGATAAAGCGATCGAGGCAATGCTTGCCGAAATGAAATCTTTATGTAAAAAATTGATACCGGTATCGCTGCAAACAGAACGCGCCGCAGCTGCGGCTGAAATTACCGCAGCTGCTGTTTCTCATGGAATCAGTGTCGCCGAACCTTCCACGCCTGCCGTAGAATTCGAAAAAGCTCTTGGCAGCAGCGAAAAGACGCTTATCATCGGCTCTTTCTATCTTGCAGCGGAATTGCCGGAAGGTAAAATTACTGCAGAGCTTTGCAACCGTATCAGGATTAATAAAAAGATAAACTAGCAGTAGCTTTTTTGTCTTCTACCCCAAACTAACTAGATTCTCTTTTACTTTCTCGAGTGAAGCTTTCATGCTGTCAAGCTTTTCGCGCTCAAAAGCAACAACCTCAGCAGGCGCTTTGGCAACGAAGCTGTCGTTGGCAAGTTTCTTTTCCGAGCCGGCGATATTCCGCTCTAACCGCTCGATTTCCTTTTGCAAGCGAGCGCGTTCCTTGTCCAAGTCGATGCCTTCGTCGGCGAGAATGTAAATTCCCGTTTGGCGGACGACCGATGCCAGCGAGTTTACTGGCTTTTCGACGGCTACACCTACTTCGATAGCTGAACATTTGCCCAGCGAGGCAATGATAGCGGATTCGTTTTCGAAAAACTCGCACGCTTCATCATTTTCGGCAGAAATTACAACAGAGAGCTTCTGCTGTGGCGGAATCTGGGCATTTGCGCGCATACTGCGAATTTCGTCAATCAATGCCTTTGCGGTTTCGAATTCGTCTTCGAGCGCCGGAGAAAGCAGCTTTTCATCGAATGACGGAAAAGCGCTGCGGCTAATGCTTTCATTGTCTTTAATGTTAGAAATGATATGGAAAATTTCCTCTGTCATAAACGGCATTATCGGGTGCAGCAATTTGAGTATGTCGACGTAAATCGATATAGCAAAATTGATTAATGCGCGTCTATAAGCCTTGTCATCGGATTGCGCCAGCTCAATCTTAACGATTTCGACATACCAATCGCAAAAGTCGCTCCAGATGAACTGATAAGCCTGCTTCGAAAAGTCGTTGATTTTAAATTCGCCCAAACTTTCATGTATTGCTTTGATAGTATGGTGCTTGCGCGATAGTATCCATTTATCGGATAATGAAAGCTGCTTGTCGCCCAAAATCGTGTCGTAATCAATCGTTTCGCCTTCTTCATATTCAGCGTCGCGCTTCATTAGCAAAAATCGTCCGGCGTTCCAGACTTTGTTTGCAAAATTGCGACCGATTTCCATCGAAGGAATGTCCTGCGCTTCGACGTCCACATCCATTTTGACGTCCTGTCCGAGCGGCGACAGGTAAACCATCGTGAAACGGACTGCGTCGGCGCCATATTTATCGATAATGTTAATCGGGTCGGGAGAATTACCAAGAGATTTCGAGAGTTTGCGTCCCTGACCATCGCGAATTAGACTTGTAAAATATACATCTTTGAACGGAATTTCATTCCGGAAATAAAGCGATGCCATTATCATGCGCGCCACCCAGAAAAAGATTATGTCAGGAGCTGTTACCATTAAATCAGTAGGATGATAAGCTCTCAGAATCTCGTTATCCTCGGTTTTGCCGTCCGCAAGCCAACCCATCGTTGTAAGCGGCCACAGCCAAGACGAAAACCATGTATCAAGCACGTCAGGGTCTTGCTCGAGATGAGTATCATTTGGCAAACCGAGTTTGGCTGCGGCTTCCAATTCGTTTTCGGCAGCGGTAAATCGACCGTCTTCGGCATAGTAAACCGGAATACGATGTCCCCACCAAAGCTGACGCGAGATACACCAGTCGCGGATATTTGTCATCCAATGCTCGTAAGTTTTAACCCAATGCGAAGGATGGAAGCGGATTTCGCCGTCGAGTACTGGCTTTAGCGCAATTTCAGCCAGCGGTTTCATCGATACGAACCATTGGTCCGATAAATACGGTTCGACAGCCTCGCCGCCGCGCTGCGAAAAGCCAACGTTATGCGTATAGTCTTCTATTTTCTCGATTAGGTCTTGCTCTTTGAGCTTGGCAAGAATTCGTTTGCGGGCTTCGAAACGTTCAATCCCGTTGAATTCGCCGGTCAACTCATTCAAAGTGCCGTCGGGGTTAATCGTGTTGATTTGTTCAAGGTTGTGTCGTTCACCGACGAGAAAATCGTTCGGGTCGTGCGCAGGAGTGATTTTTACGCAGCCGGTGCCGAATGCTGGGTCGGCATATTCGTCGGCAATTATTGGCACAAGCCGTCCCACAGCCGGAATTATTACTTTTTTACCGATTAAGTGTTTGTAGCGCTCGTCGTTCGGGTTTACCGCAACGGCAGTATCGCCAAAAAGCGTCTCTGGGCGCACGGTTGCTACGCACAAATAGCCAGATTTATCTTCGAACCAATAGCGAAGGGTAAAAAGATGCTCCTTGACTTCGCGAAACTCTACTTCCTCGTCCGAAAGCGCGGTGCGAGCGAGCGGCGACCAGTTGATAATGCGCTTGCCGCGATAAATCAAGCCGGCGTCGAATAATCTGATGAATGTTTGTCGAACGGCATTCGATGCTCTTTCGTCCATCGTAAACAGTGTCCTGTCCCAATCGCAGGAAATGCCAAGCAAGCGCAACTGCTTCATTATGATGCCGCCGTATTTTTCTTTCCACTCCCAAACACGGTTTAAAAACTCCTCGCGTCCCAAATCGTAACGGGTTAAGCCTTCTTTGCGGAGTTCCTGCTCAACTTTGGACTGAGTGGCGATTCCGGCATGGTCATAGCCCGGAAACCAGCATGGCTCGAAGCCCTGCATGCGTTTCCAGCGTATATAAATATCTTGAATCGTGTTATTGAGGACATGTCCGAAATGCAAAATACCCGTAACGTTCGGCGGGGGCATTAATACGCTGTATTTCGGTTTGTCGCTATCTGAATTGGCGTTAAATAATTTATTTTTGAGCCATTGGGCATACCATTTGTTCTCCACTTCAGTCGGAGAGTAGGTTTTAGGGAATTCTGCCATCGTTCGGAGCTTTCTCGTTATTAAGCTAATATTATATAAGTAATTGAAAAAAACAAAGACTACAAATTTACTAAAAATCAGCTTAATAGAGAAGGATGAAATTTATGGAAATTGGATTATTAATCACATATGAAGTTGATGAAGAAATATTTCGACGACACTCGGCTCAAGCAACACCGTCAGCACAATGCCAGCTAAAGCGCCCCAGAAGTGAGCTTCGTGGTTAATCAAATCATAGGAATGGCGCGCAGCATAATAGCAATAAGCGAGGTATAGTATTGCGAAAATTGGCGCTGGTATTGGTATCGGCACTAGCATCACATAAAGGCTTTCTTTCGGAAAGAAAAGAATATAACTGAAAATAACGCCTGAAATCGCTCCCGAAGCGCCGAGCGAGCGATAGGAATAATCATCCTTGTGTTTTAAAAGCGAAGTAACGTCCGCTAAAATCATGCTTCCAAAATAAATAATGATAAAATTTCCAGAGCCGACGACGATTTCAAGCTCGAAAGCAAAGAAATAATAAGTCAGCATGTTGAAAATCAGGTGCATGAAATCAGCATGCAGAAAGCCGCTTGTTATCGTTTGGTACCACTTATGTTGATTGATAACTTGCCACGGACAAAGAGCGAATTTATCGATTATTGTCCCGTTTCGTTTAAAAAGCGTATAACCGCTTACTGCAATTGTAATTAAAAATACGATTGACGCTATTGGAGAATCGGCGTAGTTCATTTTTCAAGTAAAAATTGTAAAAAGTTTATATTACTGAAGTAAAACTACATATCTCCTTCCGAAAAAACAGAAGGAGATATGTGAATAATTAATAATTACTCGTTATGCTTTGTCTCTTGCCAATCGTTTTAGACTTTCGGCAAAGTGTTTAAGTGCATCGGAGGCGTCCATTTTTTCGAGATGCAATTCGATGAACACTAATTTATCTTTTGCTGCCAAGGCAGAATTGACGGCGCTTTCGAGCTGTTCTTCGGTCGATACTTCTAGCGCAAGCGCATCGCCCCCGAGCGCATCTGGCAATTTCGAATAGCGCCAATTCTGGAGGTCGTTATAAATATTATCATCGTGCAAAATACGCTCGATTGTGTAACCCTCGTTATTCAAAAGGAAGATTATGGCATTCGAACCAATTCTTAATAATGAAGACAATTCCTGAGCGGTCATTTGGAAAGCGCCGTCGCCGGTAAGCAGCACCGGACGCTTGTTCGGGCGTGCAAGCGTTACGCCAAGCGTTGCCGGAGTAGCATATCCAATCGACATGTAATAGGGCTGTGCGAGGAAGTTTTCTGCCTCTTCGATTTGCAAATCGGGCGCAGTGCAGACAATGTCACCAGTTTCGGCGATAAGTATCATGTCGTCGGTTAAAATACTGTTTATTTTCTCGTAAAAACGGCGAGTGGTCAATGGTTTATCCGCTATAGCCTCGAATTTCCTCTTCTGAAAATAGGGCTTCACCGGACGGGATTGCAAAAACGAGCGCGGCTCTACTTTTTGAACAAGTCCATCGAGCAAATCGGCGAGCATTACTTGATTATAGTAATGGTGGCGAATTTGAACAGTATCGAAATTACAAGAAATTATCGAGCTGTCATCGATATGTGTAGTGAAGCCGCCGGTTTCGAAATCGGTCATCCAAACGCCGAGCGACAGCACGCAATCGGAGCTTTCTATTTGGTCCTTAACATAATCGCGGCTCATTCCTCCCTGATATAGCCCGATAAACTGCGGATGCAGCTCCGGCAGCGAGGATTTGCTGCTAACGGTTGTTGCAAACGGCAGCTCGGCGGTTTCAACAAGCTTCAATGCCTTGCGCGATAGATTATGGCGAAGAAGCTCAACTCCGGCAATAATCAGAGGGCTTTTAGCGGCATTAATCATTGATGCGACTTCCATGATACATGCTTCCAGAGCGCCTTTGTTGGATATTTGCTTCTGAATAAATTCATAGGGCTTAGGAGCCGGGCAAGGCATATAGACCAAATCCATCGGCAGCTCTATATATACGGGCTTTTTGTAAGTCAGGCAATTTGATAAAACCCTGTCAATTTCTTCAGGAGCGGTATTTGGATTAGTAAGCATAGCCGCGTCGACGGTTACTTTGCGGAAAACGTCGTACTGCAGGCGATAATCAGCAATCAAGTGATGCACCAACGCATTGGATTTTCTGCGGGCTGAATGAGGCGCACCGCTAATCATAACCATCGGCGCTTGCTCGGAAAAAGCTCCGGCAACGGCATTGATAATGCTCAAACCGCCGACTCCGTAAGTAACACAAGCTGCTCCGAGACCGGTATAACGGGCATATGCATCGGCTGCATAGCCGGCATTAAGCTCGTTGCAAGTTCCGACCCACTTGATTTTACTTTTACAAAGAACATCCAAAAAATCCAGAGTGTAATCTCCCGGAACGCCGAAACAATGCTTCAACCCAAGCTCTTCGAGACGGGTTATTAAGTATTTTGCGACTGTAAAATCTGTTCTGTCCATAATAACTCGCTGTTTAATGAAAAATAATATATGATGAAAATATTAGCCTGAGAAACGTTCTCCGGCATCGCCCAATCCGGGCAAAACATAATCGCTTTCGTTCAATTGCCGGTCTAATGCTGCAGTAACAATCGGAACATCTGGAAAGCGGCTGCCAATGCGCTCAATACCTTCGGGCGAGGCTATCAAAGCAACTGCTATAAAATTCTTAAATCCTTCCAATTGCAATCGGGACAAGGCTGAGCAAAATGTTGCACCTGTCGCTAGAACATAATCAACAACTACAACAGTGGCATCGATAGATACATTTGGAACATAGAAATAGTATTCATCGCATTCTTCAGCGCTTTTATTTCTTTTAAGTCCGATATAGCCAAGCTTGCATGCCGGCAGAACTTTCAAAAAAGGCTCGGTCATTAATATTCCGCTATTCATTATCGGAACAAGTAATACATCTTGAGATAGTCTGCTTCCTTCGGTAACCTCAAATGGTGTCTGAACCACGATTTCAACTACTTCCAATTCTTGGAATGCCGCAATAGCAAGATGCAGAAAGCAACGCAAGGCTGTTGAGCGGAAATGCGCAGCAGCCGTATCTTTATTGCGTAGAATTGATAAATCCTTCTGCAAAAGTGGGTGTTTAATTACTTTTATCACAATTATCCTTATGATAAATAATGATTTAAATTACTTGCATATAATCAATTGACAAGTTGCTGCGCTACCGTGATGTTTCATGATTAATTGATAAACGCCTGAAGTCAAGTCGCTCAAATCTGCACTCAGAGTGTATTCGCCTCTATCGACATAGCCATCGGCAAGTGTTTTCAACCTTCGACCATCGAGTGATATTACTTCGATTGTTAAATATCCGCTTTCGTTTGTGGAATAATTAATGTCAGCCATGTTTTCAATCGGGTTAGGCGAAGCGGAAATAAACGGCATCGTTGCCGCTTTGGCTTCAGTAACTACATAAATAGCGCCATCACGGTATTCAATGTCTTTACCGTGTGAATTTGATGTCAATTCATGTATGTCGAATATATCGAAGTCTATGAAAGAATTATCCTTAGGAGAATAGGCTTTCAGAATAAGCTTATTGCTATTGACAACGTTGCTTTCAAGCAGACAGCCGTTCCAAATTGTTGCAACAGCCCTGCCATTCTTGATAACGGCGGAAGCAAGCAATTCGTCATTCAAATCATAAATTCCAATTTCAGAGCTGTCTGGAAGGTTTTCAGCAATGAAAGCCAATACCGCTGAGCCTGAACCGCTACAGTTCTCGCTTTTAAGTTTCTTAGGTTCTAATTCAAGCGAACCTCTCGGATAATCACCGGTTCGAGCCATACTTGGATAGATGAGAATTCTTGGAGTAATGATATAAATATCGTATCCTTTGCCCGGAACCATTGTGCCGGCGTTGTTTTCAAGAGTATTCACGTCGAAATAGGGCCAATACAATCCGCCTCTGCCATCTTTAACTAAAAGCGTTCCCGTAATTATCGTTGACAATGCTTCTGATGCCGGCATAGCTTGATGAGGCAAATAAGAAATCTTGTACCAGCCTGCAGTTAGCATTGGGATTGGAGTGTTTTGAGACACTGCCGTGCCTTCCATTGTCAAGGTGCATTCAACAGTTGAATATAGCTGGTAACCTTTTAGATACTCCCAATCGGTCAATGTTCCGCCTTCGCTAGGCAGCCAATACTGGCCTGATGGGCTTTTCACGATAAGGATGTTTTCTTCAATATCACTAAAAATGCTTTCAATTGACGTTGATGATGGATTGATATATGATGAAATTTGGTTCCAACCTGTGTAAATCTGAACGTCTTGCGTATCCATAACAATTACTGTTGAAAACGAATTCACAGCGCTGTAACGAATAACGGAACCGTTAATAGCTGCGATTTGCCAATAATATGTCTGATTTGGAAGGAGAGATGTTATATTAATTGGTTGAGCTATATCTGACGAAAAAACAGTGTCAACAATAGGATTCAACAAGTTTTGATTCAAGGATATTTTAAGCCGATAACTGGTTGCACAAGTCGAACCATTCCAATAAAATGTCGTTGGATTAACCGATATATTTTGGCTGCCTGCTGACGGGGAAATAGCAACTGGCGCCTGCAACGGAGTAATGCCAATAGTAACTGAGCCGCTCATAACGTTGTAGCAAAGAGTTTGAGAATTAATTGCAGCGACCGTATAAGTGCCTGAAGTTGTGTAAGTTCCAAGATACAGTGGTGAACCGGTACCAGCAATTGAAGTTCCAATATATGCGCCATTTCTGTTTACGCGGTATAAAACTCCTGTTTCCGAGCCGGATAAGGTTAATTCCAAGCCGCTGCCGCCCTCGCAATATGCTCCCCCGCCTTGCAATACGAATTCAGCAGGGCTTTCGTTTTGGTAAACGCTGACCGAGCCAAGCATTTCGCCATAGCAATTCAATTCTGCTTCGTAAGCGACTACTGAATAATTACCGGTTACATTTTGCGGAGCAAAAACCAATGCTTCTCCGTTGCCTTGAATCATGCTTCCGATAGGAGTATCTTCTAATAAAAGCTGGTACATATAATTACTTTCAGAGCCACTGAGCCAAATAAATACGCCATCGTCCTCGGGGCAAAAGCCACCGCCGCCCAAAACCTGCTGCTGCACAGGCATTGCGACAGAATTAACCATTACTGTATCGTCCATATATGCAGGACATGTCATTTCGCCGAAATAAGCTATAACCGAGTATAGTCCTTCTTCTGTTTGCAAACCGAAAGACAGCGCAGCGCCAGTTCCAGCAATAGCATCGCCAAAGTTTTCGCCATTTAATTTCAGTTGGTATAAAACATTTGTTTGCGAGCCGGATAACCCGATTGCAACACCATCACCGCCTTCGCAGTAAGCGCCGCCGCCGGTTACGGCGAAGGCTTGCGGTTGCGGGAAGTATTCGACGAAAGTATTACCGGTCATTTCGGCAGAGCAGTTACCGTTTGTGGCGGAAATAGTGTAAGTTCCGATAGCTGTATGCAAACCGAACGACAGCGCAGCGCCAGTTCCAGCAATAGCATCGCCAAAGTTTTCGCCATTTAATT
>CAYLSY010000008.1:0-5703 GCA_964386275.1 uncultured Hyphomicrobiales bacterium | reverse complement strand
CGGATAACCCGATTGCAACACCATCACCGCCTTCGCAGTAAGCGCCGCCGCCGGTAATCGAGTATTGCGTCGGAAGCGGGACAGATTCAATTGTAGCGAAATCGTTCATTTCAACTGAACATAAAGTGGTATTTGTGGCGGTTACCGTATAAATGCCGGCGACGGTTTGAGCCGGGAAAGTAAGCGCAGAGCCTGTTCCGCTGATAGCTGAACCGATGTTTACCCCTCCACGCTTAAGCTGGTAGTTGACTCCGGTTTGCGAGCCGGATAATGTAATAATAGCTCCAGAACCTCCGGCGCAAACCAATCCACCACCGCTAACGTTGAATTGAGTAGGCAGCGGAAATTGATAAATGACAGAACTTCCGCTCATTACTCTTTGGCAGCCAGTTTCAATATATGAGGCAAGAACGGTATAAGTTCCGGATAGAACTTGGTTGCCGAAAGATAAAGCGTTGCCAGTTCCTGTAATCGGCGTGCCGATATTTTCGCCATTCCTGATTAATTGATAAGATACGCCTGTTTCAGAGCCGGAAAGTCCAATAGCAATTCCCGAACCGCCTTCGCAATAACCGCCGCCTCCATTAATATAGAATAATGCTGGGAGAGGTAAAGTATCAATTATTGCAGAGCCGTTCATAAATGAACCGCACTGGGATGCAACAGATAATGCCGAAACAGTGTAAGTGCCATTTTGCGTAATACTTGTAAAAGCGATTGGCGAGCCGGTGCCTTCAACCGAAATACCTGTAGATACTCCATTTTTTAAAAGGTTATAAATTACGCCGGTTTGTGAGCCGCTCAGGTTGATGTTAACTCCACTACTGCCCGGGCAAGATAATCCGCCGCCAGAAACATTAAAAATTGCAGGTGGGTCAACTATGGTAATTGTTGTTGAGCCGCTCATTTGAATAGAACATTGAGTTACGGGGTTAGTTGCCATTACTGTGTATGTTCCAGCAATGGTTTGCGGATTGAAATTGAATGCTGAACCTGTGCCATTCACGGATATGTTTAAAAAACTCCCATTTCGATATAGGTCATAACGTATACCGCTTTGAGAGCCGGATAGTCCTATGTTCAAGCCGTTGCCGCCGGAACAATATGCGCCGCCGCCGGTAACATTGAAAACCGAAGGTGAAGGCAGCATCGAAACCGAGACTGATTCTGACATTTGTGAAGAGCAAAGAGTCGTCATGTTTATTGCTGTAACTGTGTATAGTCCTTGTTCTGTTTGAAGTCCGAAGGACACTGCAGAACCTGTTCCTTGCGCAGATTGCCCTGTATATACTGAGTTTCTGTTTAATCTGTAAATTACATTTGTTTGCGAGCCGCTTAATCCGACCGGAACACCGGCGCCGCCTTGACAGTATGTGCCGCCGCCAGTCATATTGTAAGCCGTAGGCAATTGTGATAATATCAGGTTATTTCCGTTATCGGAACTTGTGATAATCGGATTAGTCGATATTATTCTAATTCTATACATAGTTCCGTCGTTTATCGAACTTGGAATTGTGCAGGCTATTGTGCCGGAATTAACCGAAGAAAGGCTGCCAATAACAATCGGCGAAGCAAAACTGCCGTCAGCTGCCGATAATTGAGCATAAAAAACATTACCAGTAAGGAAAGGTTCATTTACCGTATATGAAATGTTAAATTGTCCGGTAGAACAAAATGTGCCGCTGAATTGCGACAGAGAAATTTCAAATAGCCTGATGGTTGTAAACGACCAAGGGGCCGTCCAAGCTGATGTATCGGGTGTATTAACTGCTCGAACTCTCCAATAATACTGAACCAGATTGGAAAGCGAGCTCGCTGTGTATGTATTGGCTGTTAATGATGTCTCATTTATTATTAAATTGGAAAAATCTGAATTTGTCGAAACCTGCAATTGATATGATGCCGCTCCGAGCGAAGCAACCCATGTAAAAAAGGTGTTAACAGGCACATCTATGCTGTTATTGGTGGGTGTAACCAACTGAGGTGCAGGTATTAAAGTCGTGAAGTTCCAAATGGTCGACCAGTTGCTGTTGTTCGAACCCAATTGGCTTCGAACCCTCCAATAATACTTAGCTCCGTTTGTTAAACCAGTTAATTCATATTGAGTTGCTGTCAATCCGGATTGATTGACCAAATAAGTCGAAAAGTTCGATGAAGTCGAAACCTGCAATTGATAGCTCGTTGCGCCTGTTACTCCGCTCCAAGTCAGCATTTGGGTAAGAGGCATGCCTCTTGAATCGTTTGCCGGAGTAAGAAGCGTCGGAGCAGGCAGGTTTATCGTTGTAAATGACCAAATGCTCGACCAAGCGCTAGTTTGAGCGCCATTTGAAGCATTAACCCGCCAATAATATGTCGTATTGAGCGACAAGACATTGCCTGCTTGATACTGAGAAGCGCCGCTGACAGTGGTATTGATGACATAAGTTGCAAAACTCGAACTCGTGGACACTTGAATTGTATACGAAGTTGCTCCGGTAACATCCGTCCAATCGAACAAAGGAGCGGTAGCGACTCCTGTTGCGGAGTTCGCAGGCAAAAGCAAGTCTGGCGGCAAAATCAGTCCCGCAGGAGTGAATCGATAAATTGATGTTAAATATTGCACATGCGTTTGCCCGATACTGTTGTTGGCTGAAGTCGACGAAGCTGTTGCCGGATTAGCTGGAGTAACGCTGATGAAGTTGTTCGAACCACCATTAGTGCCGGTTATTCCGATTGAACCGGATAGCCCGCTCGTTGTGCCGGAAAATGTTCCGTATGAAAATTCTATTATATTAGTTGTCTCGTAGAGCCTGGCTTGAAAATTGACCCTTGCGTCATAACTGTATAGCTTGACGTTTTGCCATTGCATATGAAAAACTCGATATGGAGCGGTTCCCGTCGTTTTATAACGAAGGCTGGCATATGAATCGATAACCAAATCATCAAAGAATGGACAGATAAATCTATTCGCTGTTGACAGCAAGTTATTATAGATGGCAGTTTGAGAAGTTACGCCCATCTGAAACCAGCCATTGGTCGTGTATCGTATTTGAGTATAAGGCAACATGCCGTATGTAAAAGTAAATGGCAGGTCGATATTTGCAGCATTATCATCTCCGGTTAATCCGAGAGTTCCATCGGTGAATTCTTCATAAGAACCGGCTATCGACGAGAATGTATATGTGGTTAAATTCACGAGATATTGTGGGATGACGTTGATAGCGACTGCTTTGGGCCCAACGATATTAGTGGCGCTTCTGGCGCATACGGTGTACCAATATTCAGTCCCCAAGGTCAAGCCCGGGTCGGTATATGTCAACGATGTCGTATTGCCGATTAGACTCCATTGATAATCAATGAGTTTGAAAACATCATAACTTGCGGCGCCCGAAACGGAGTTCCAGCTTAGTGTTGCGGATGTAGTCGAAGATGTTGCCGTCAATCCGGTTACTTGCGGATAAACCGTGAAATTGTATGGTGAAACGCTCGAAAGAGTTCCGCTGGTTATTCTAATTAATCCTTGATTTGTATTATAAGCTGTTGACGGCGTCCACTGATAATACCTTTGGGTCGAAGGTATGCTAGAAGCAATTGTAATCCAATTTGAGCCGTTATTCGAAGAAAATTCAATTGTAAACGTAGAAGTATTCCCACTGGCATCCCAGCGGATATAATCTGCTGTAGCGGTTGGCAGTTTTTCGCCGCCAATTGGATATGTGATTTGGATGCCGGCTGTAACAAACTCATATACAACAACATATGATTGTGGTCCATAAGGTACTGTTGGAGCAGTTACACTTATAGTATACGAACCCGCTTCGGGGTTGTCTATTGTTACCTGTTCGATATTGTTCAGGTTGTCTATGCCGCGCGTGGCGACCGCCGATGGATTCGTTGGACTCAAAATCCAAGGATTTACGGCAACTTCCGATGGTTGAATAACTTGTAAATTCAAATTATTAACGAGCGCAGGATTTGCGCCCGAAACGGCTTCCTTATCTGTCCAGCAGAGCATTACCTTCAGTTGAATAGTATTAGCAGGTACAGTTATTGATTGCGTTTGAGCGCCGCCTTGAGATATCGTATTTGTATAGTATCTACCGTTGTTTAAGACGGATAAAGCTTTGGAGGCGTTGACCCTGCCGTAGCCATAAATATAATCGGGTCCGGCATTGCCGAGGTCGTCAGCATTGTTGCAAATTAATGCTTTAATTAGTGCTGCTGGTGGATTAGCGTTATCGTTTAATTGGCGGTATCTTTCGTATAGTTGTCCGCTAATGCCGGCTATTGCGGGAGTAGCCATAGAAGTGCCGTTCCATCCGCCTTCGTAAGTATGCGCATCCTGAGTAGAATACACGCTGACGCCAACCGAGGCAATTTCCGGTTTCAGTCTGCCGTCGACGACGGGTCCGCGGCTGCTGAAACTTGCAATAGCGTCAATTGAGCTTAATGCGGCAACAGTTAAAATGTTCTTGGCGGAATTCAAGCCGTCACCGACTGTTCCCCATCCGTTAGTGCAATCCGTAGCCTCGTTGCCGGCTGCATATGCATGAACTAAAGTAGGATAATCTCGAACAAGCAAGTCAAGGTCGCGAGATTCGCCATCATACGCGCCGCGGCTGCCGCAGGGATTTTGCGCTGAATTGCCGTAAGAATTGGTTGTTACGTTTATGCTGTAATTTACTTCGCCTGTGCGCATTTCGCTCGGAATATCACCGCCGAAATACCATGAATAAAGCGACATTCTGGGAGCCATACCTTTTGCGACAGGGTCTTTTATTCCCGAGCCGGCTGCAGTTCCAAGACAATGTGTAGCATGGTCGCCGTATGTATAAGTTTCAACTTGAGTTAACCTGTTGGTAAAATCGATATGCGTGCCGATTGCGCCGTTATCCCAAATTCCAAGTTTCACATTGTAACCGGTGAGATAGTATCCGCCTAAGCTAATCGGTTGTTGAAGCACATTCGAGCGATGATTCGTCAATCCCGGTAGGTTGTTGCCTTGCTTGGGCGGTGAAATTGGAGTTATACTCATAATATAGGGTTGAGAGGCAATCGCCCAAAGTTCGGTGAAAGGAATTGTAGCTTCGAAACTGAAAAAGCCTTCTCTATGCCTAATTATTGAAGCTCCTAACGATTTTAGAAGTTCAGTAATCATTTCAGGAGCAATATCCCTAAAAAAGTAGATATATGCTTTTAGATTGCCGGAAGCGTCGACAGACCAATCAGGCATGACATTTGCCTGAAAATCAGGGTGGATTTTTTGACTAATCGGAATAGGAGCAAAAGCGCGAATGCCCAAATCAGAAATTGATGCATCTGGCGTATTTTCAGGAAATACCGCATAATAAGCGTTGCCGCCGACATACTCGAGCAGGTTAACGCCTCGAGCAGACATTGTTGCGATTTGTTCGTTGCTGGGTATTTCGTTGAACTGCGCCAACAAATAATACTTGCCCGGAAGCGCTTGGTCTGGTTTGAACAAATCTTTAGGATTATCAGCCTTGAATTTGGCGAAAACGGTTTGTTCTTCTGGAGTGTAACTCGTGTCGTTCCAAGCAATTCTATATTTATTAACTTGAGCTTGAGAAAAAAATGTTCCTAGAAAAAAATTAAGAAAAAACACTACTGTAAATAACGCCCTTATCGTTCCCCTAGTATTAGTCAAATTCACAGTCTCCATAAAATCTCCTTTATTGAGAAAAAACCAATTAGTCAAACTAT